>JBBRJN010000067.1:0-9910 GCA_038219365.1 Kiritimatiellia bacterium
GAGGTCTGGCTGATCACGGGTGCCGGTGCGCTGTTCGCCGCGTTTCCGCCGGTCTACGCGACGGTCTTCAGCGGCTTTTATCTGGCGCTCATGCTGGTTCTGGTGGGACTCATCTTCCGCGCGGTGTCGATCGAGTACCGCAACAAGGTGGAGGACCCACGGTGGGTGGCTGCGTGGGATTTCGCCTTTTCGCTCGGCAGCATCTTGCCTTCCCTGCTCTACGCGGTGGCCGTTGGCAACCTCGTGCGCGGTTTGAATCTGAATGCGAACGGCGACTATACGGGCGGATTTTTCGCGCTGCTTAATCCCTATGCGCTGGTGGTCGGGCTGGTCGGCCTCTCCATGTTTGCCTTGCATGGTGCGCTTTACCTGGCGGTCAAAACGAGCGGAGAGATCCAGCGTAAGGCTCGCGTGTGGGCGGCGCAGGCGTGGAAGGCTTTTGCGCTGCTCTATTTCGTGGCCGCCGGCTGGACGGCCTGCTGCTACCTGCGCAGCGGCGTGGTGTTGCCGCTGGTGCCTGCCACGCTGGCCGTGGTCGCGCTTGCGCTGATTCGCGCCTTCAGCCGCAAGGGGGAAGACCTCAAGGCGTTCCTCGCCTCCTGCACCGGCATTGCGCTGGTGATGCTCTCCGTGGTGGCGGTGCTCTTCCCCAATCTGGTCATCGCGAGCAATGACCCGGCGCTTTCGCTCACGATCTTCAACGCCTCGTCGTCCTTCCGCACGCTCAGCGTAATGCTGGTTATCGCGCTACTCGGCATGCCGGTCGTGATCGGCTATACGGTCTTTATCCACCGGGTCTTCAAGGGAAAAGTGTGAAGTGCGTGAGACTTAATCGCGCCTCAGAGTCTTCTAATTTTTCCACGGTCATCTCGGTTGGGTGTTAGCTTTTTGCCGGGGTGGACTCTGCGGCGCATCGTTGGTATGCTTGACCGCGTTTGACCCTTTGCAGCGTCCGAGAGGGCGCGTCCTCTGAAGCGGCTGACGGCTCCCCTACAAACAACGTGCATGCCAACACAATGAGCGCATCTTCACCATCATCCATGCCTGACAACCCCCGCATCGTGGTCGGGCTCTCCGGCGGCATCGACTCTTCCGTGACGGCCTTGCTGCTCAAGGAACAAGGATATGAGGTCATCGGCGTGACCCTGCGGCTGCGGGCGTGCGGCGATGCGGACAGCCAGCAAAAATCCTGCTGCGGCCCGGATGCGGCGGGGATGGCGGGCTCCGTGGCCGCGCAATTGGGCATCCGTCACTATGTGGTCGATTGCCGCGAGCATTTCGAGAAGGAGGTGTTGCGCCCCTGCTGGGACTCGTTCGAAAGCGGTTCGACACCCAACCCCTGCGTGCGCTGCAACGCCTGTGTGCGCTTCGGCGAGCTGCTGTCCATCGGCCGTAAACTCGGCGCGGAGCTTGTTGCGACGGGCCACTACGCGCGGCTGGAATTCGATGCGCAAGACCGGCCGCTCTTGATGCGTGGCGTGGATCCGAACAAAGACCAGACCTATTTCCTGCACGCCATCGCGCCTGAGACGCTACGCCATGTGCGGTTCCCGCTGGGTGGCATGACCAAGCCGGAGGTTCGCTTGCTCGCGCAGGCCAACGGACTCGTGAACGCCGCGCGCGCGGAGAGCCAGGACGTTTGTTTCGCCGGGCCGGAAGGACACTTCGCCGAATTTTTACGGCAGCAGTTTCATGGACGTGCCACCCCCGGCGTGTTTATGGATGAGACGGGCCGCATCCTGGGCCGGCACTCCGGAATCCACCAATTCACGATCGGGCAGCGACGCGGCCTGGGCTTCGCGACCGGCGAGCGCGTCAAGGTGATCGCGATCGATCCGGTCACAGGCAAGATTACCGTGAGCGACCGGCCTGAAGCCGCCTGTTCATTGACCTGCCACGCGGAGGCGTTCACGTGGCATCGCGACCCGCTTGCCGCAGGGGACCGCGCCATGGCGCAGGTGCGTTACCGCCAGAAAGCGGTGGCCGCCCTGATTGAAGCGATTGACGCCAGAAGCCAGACGGTGCAGGTGCGTTTCGAGGAGCCGGTCTTCGGCGTCACCTCCGGCCAGGCGCTCGTCCTCTACGACGGCGACCGGGTGCTCGGCGGCGGGACGATCATGAGGAGTTAGGTTACGGGTGACTTGCCGGCCACGCGGCCAGCACCGCATCGGCGAAAGCCGCAAGGTCGCGATAAAGCAGAGTTGCGAGACCGTCGAGTGGCGTGGGCTGGGCGTTGATGATGACGAGTTCGCCGCCCGCTTGCACCGTCAGGGGCGGAATCGAGGCGGCCGGGTGGACGGTTAGCGATGAGCCGAGGACCAAGATCAGGTCGGCTTTCTGCGCAAGCGTGATCGCGTTGTCGAACGCTTTCTCCGGCAGCATCTCGCCGAAGAAGGTGATGTCCGGCTTGTAGGCCTCGCCGCACACCTCGCAGCGCGGAACCGCCGTGCTCTCCAGCATCACGCAAATCTCCTCAAAGGTTTTAGCGCGTCCACAGGAGAGACAGTGGTGCAGGAGCGGCGAGCCATGGACTTCGTGGACGGTCCGCGAGCCCGCCTTCTGGTGCAGCATGTCGATGTTCTGCGTGATGACGCCTTTGACGATACCCACCTGTTCCAACCGCGCGACAGCGTGATGAACCGGTCCGGGGTTAAAGCGGCGCAGGCCGTACACCAGTTCCATGCACCCTTTGTAATAGATCAAGGGGTCGCGCCGGAACCAGTCGATATCGAAGATGCGTTCGGCGTCCGGTTGCGTGTAAAGCCCTTGCGGCCCGCGGAAGTCCGGAATGCCGCAAAGGGTCGATATCCCCGCGCCGCTAAAGACAGCCGCCTGGCGAGCCTTCTTCAGTTTTTCAATCACTGCATTCATCTTTAAATAATAGCATACCTCCTGGATTTTAGAAAACCGCCACTTGGAATCCCGGCCCTGCCTGCTATACTCTTTTCCTTATGCGTTACAGTAAGCAGATCCTCGTTCCCGAGTTCGGAGAAGAGAGTCAGAAGGCGTTGTCCGCCGCGACCATCGCCATGGTGGGCTGCGGCGCACTCGGCTCATTGCAGGCTGAGCTGCTGACCCGCATGGGTGTTGGACAACTCCGTATTGCGGACAGCGACCTTGTGAGCCTCGACAACCTTCACCGCCAGCTCCTCTTCACCGAGAGCGATGCCGAGGAGGAGCTCCCCAAAGTCACGGCCGCGGCCACCCGCCTGGCCACGCTCAACCGTGCGGTTGCGCTGCGCACGTTGGCTGAGCGGATCACGCGCGACAACATCACCGCATTCGCCGCTGACGCCGACCTGATCTTAGACGCGACGGACAACATTGCCACGCGCTTTCTGATCAATGATTACTGTGTCCGCAACAGCCTGCCCTGGATTTACACCGGCGTGGCAGGCACGAGCGGACTGGTCTTGCCGGTCCTGCCGCGCGAAGGGCCTTGCCTCCGCTGCCTGTATCCGGACCCGCCGGAGGAGCGTGACGCGGCATCCTGTACGACGAGCGGCATCCTGCCCACGACGGTTGCGCTGGCGGTCTCGCTTCAGCTCACGCAACTCGTGCGCATCCTGAATCGCACCGCTGTGCCGGGCACCCTTATCAGCCTGAATGTCTGGGACTCAAGCGTGCGAACCACGAGGGTGTCTCGCAACCCAGACTGCCTCTGCTGTGGCCAGAGGCGGTTTGAATTTCTCGATGCGACAATTCCCAACGACGCGTTGATCGCGACATCGGTCTGTAGCCAACGGATGGTTCGCATCGATGAGCATTTCTGGAGCGGGGCCTTTCATATCGAGCACGCGCTGGCCGCTGCCGCCCAGAAAGGTGCTTCGCTGGAGCATAAGGGCCTGCTCTGGCTTGTGACGGTCGGCACGCGCCGCATCAGCCTCTTTCCCGACGGGCACATGCTGGTTCATGAATGCACGGTGGTGGACGAGGCGCTCGCCTGGGTTCGCGAGGTCTTCTCTGAACGCTGAAAGGAGAGCAGGGGGGAACCAAAAGTAGCCGGTACACCAACACCCAACGCCACCGCCGTTTCCCTTCCCGATTTGAGTGTTGGGCGTTTTTGGATTGCGGGCTTCGCTCACGTTAGGTTGCGATAACTATCCAGGTCGCTTAAGACTGTCACAAATATAAATCGGAGGTCGTAGTTTCCCCGTGGCACGGGCGTCTCGCCCGTGGGGAGCCACATGCTCAACTATGGGCCAGGAAGTTGGGGGCGGATGATGTAGGTCGGGATAGAAACGTACCAGACGCGGCCACACACGCCGGGCTTTCAACACCCCCGTCTCTTCTCCTTGGTGCGCTTCAGTTTCAACTAAACTGAAGCGCACCCGCAGTGCGCATCTATGTTAGTTCTTGTCCTTCGGCGATGGCCGGTCTCCGGCGGGCGGCTCGTCATTGCCCGGCCGACCCTCCGGACGGGGGCCACGGCCTTGGCGCTTCATTCCCTCGGGCGGGCCCATCTCACGCAGTTTTTTTTGAACCTCTGCGCCGAGGATCTCGTTCATCTTCAGCTTGGAGCTAATCTCCAGCTTGAGGATTTCAGCGCGCGCCTGGCTCAGATCGTCAGCCGCTTTAAGGGCGGCCTTTTCATCGGCCGTCCCGCTACTCATCAGCTGCTCCAGCGTCAGCTCAGCCTTGTCAACCGTGGCCTGCAGGTCGATGCGCTTGAGCTGCTGTTCAGTCGCGGCTGTTTTCAGCGCTGCGAGCTGCGCCTCCGTGGCCCCGGCCTCTTTCAGACGCTTGGGATTCAGAAACGGTTTTCGGCCAATCTCCATCCCCGGTCCGGACCCGCCGCGCTGCATGCCCTGCGCTCCTTCTTGCCCGGGCCCGCCGCGGCGCATGCACGCGCCGTCCTGACCCTGGCCCGCGCACGGCGGGCGCATGCCCTGACCTTCGCCGCGAGGCCCGGGACCCTTCGGTCCGTCAGCCTGTGCAAACGTCGTGCCGCTCAACAGCGCGGCACCCATCATGGCTCCTAACACGTGTCGTGTCTTCATACGTGATCTCCTTTTGTCTCAGCTTTGCGTCGGACACAGTGTGCATCCGTTACGTGTCATAGTAAACGTTATAGACATGACAAAAGGGCACTTTATTAAATGACGATAGTGTCATGATTGCGGACTGGTGTTTTCAGAGTCGATAGCGGTAAGATTGACTCATGAAAGTTCTTGTGGTCGAAGACGAGCGGAAAATAGCAGGGTTCATCCGCCAGGGGCTGGAGGAGCAGGGCTTCACGGTGGAGGTCTGCAGTAACGGGGATGAAGCCTATACGCTGGCGACGACCCGGCCTTACGACACAATCGTGCTGGACATCATGTTGCCGGGCCGCGACGGGCTCAGCATCCTGCGCGGGCTGCGCGAACGCAAGAACACGGTGCCGGTGATTCTCGTGACGGCGCGGTCCGAGCTGAACGAACGCCTCGACGGCCTGAATCTCGGCGCTGACGACTACTTGACCAAGCCGTTTTACGTCGAAGAGCTGATCGCCCGCATCCACGCGGTTTCGCGGCGCGTGAAGGATGATCAGGCCGGCCTCTTGCAGGTGGGCGACCTGACCGTGGATCTCATGCAGCGAAGGGTTCAGCGGGGAGTGCGCGCGATCGAGCTGACCGCTCGCGAGTTCGCCCTGCTCGAACGGCTTTTGCGCGCGCCGGGACGTGTCTTTACGCGCACCCAGTTGCTGGAGCATGTGTGGGGGTATGACTTCGATCCCGAGACCAACCTCGTGGACGTGAACATCCGGCGACTCCGCAAAAAACTCGACGACGATGCGGCCGCTCCGCTGATTGAAACGGTGCGCGGCGTGGGATACCGCATCCGCAAGGCAGGGTCAGGCAGCCCGGCCAAACCTGCGGTGGAGTGAGACTATGTTACACTCGTTTAAACTGAAAATGGCGTTGTTCTCGGTCTGCACGTCGGGCGTAATCCTGCTCGCCTTTGCCTTGCTTTTTATGTCGATGATCCGGCGCGTGGGCCTTGAAAGAATTGACCGCCAACTGCATGCCATAACCGAAGTTCAGCTGCGACGCATTGAACCTTCTGAGCACTGGTCCCGCTTTGACGCCTCACTCGCCGCCCTGTCTGGAGAGGAGCGGCCGAGGCAGTTCCTCGTGAGGGTCCTTGACAGGCGCGGCGCACCGGTCTATACCTCTCCTCGCTGGCCCGAATCGCTCAAGCCTGAGGCGCTGGTTCCGGAGGCTTACCTTAAGCAGCAGATGGGGTCTGAGCCGCGCCCGCCGCGCCCGCCGCGGCCGATGCGCCCGGGCGATGAGCCGCCTCCGTCCCGCCTGCTGCTGAAGCGTCCCCGCTTCACGACCGCACTGATCGAGCATCGCCCATGGCGTATGATCGTCATGGGCACCGACGCGCAGACCCTGATTGTCGGCATCGATCTTTCCGACTTCCAGAGCGAACTCCAGCGGCATTGGAACACGTTCGCGGTGGCAAGTCCCCTCGCGCTGCTGTTGCTCGCCTCCGTCGGCTGGCTGCTGGCAGGGCAAGCGTTGCGCCCGGTGCGGATTCTCACACAGGTTGCGGGCGGCATCACGGCAAAAGGGCTTGATCAGCGTGTGCAGGTCGGTCGTGCCGACCAAGAGTTCCGGGCTCTGATCGACGTGATTAACGGCATGCTGAACAGGCTCGAGATCAGCTTCCAGCAAGCTGTTCGCTTCAGTGCTGACGCCGCGCATGAGCTAAAGACGCCGCTGACCATTCTGCAAGGCCAACTGAATCAGGCGTTGCACGGCGCGCCCATCGGCTCGGACGAGCAACGTACCTACGCCGACTTGCTCGAAGAGGTACAGCGTCTCAAAAGCATTGTCCGCAAGCTGCTGCTGCTGGCTCAGAGCGATGCCGGGCGGCTGCGGCTCTCGCTTGAGAAAGTTGACCTGACGGGAGAGAGTGCGGCCCTGTGCGAGGACGTCCCTCTGCTGGCGCCCGGCTTAACCTTGCGGGCGGAGCTTGCGCCCCGGGTCTGTGTCATGGCCGACCCCGATCTGCTCCGGCAAGTGGTTCAGAACCTGCTCAGCAACGCGATCAAATACAACCGTGAAAACGGGGCCATCGAGTGCCGCCTGTGGCAAGACCGGACGACGGTGCTCTTCACCCTCGCCAACATGACGGAAAACGGATTGGCGCTTGACCGTGAGCGGTTGTTCGACCGCTTCTATCGCGGCGATCCCTCACATAACCGCAAGGTGGATGGCAGCGGCCTGGGGTTGAGCCTGGCCCGAGAGATCAGCCGTGCGCACGGCGGCGACCTTGTTCTGGACGCGGAAGAAACACGCGAGGGGTGGCTCGCCTTCCGGCTGACCCTGCCCAGAAATTGCGATTTAGGAGTTAGGAGTTAGGAGTTTCAACAAAATGTCCCGTCTACAGGCTGCCGG
This sequence comes from Kiritimatiellia bacterium, assembly GCA_038219365.1. Taxonomy (GTDB): domain Bacteria; phylum Verrucomicrobiota; class Kiritimatiellia; order RFP12; family UBA1067; genus JAHFSX01. The sequence goes on from JBBRJN010000067.1 coordinate 7,389, forward strand.
TGAGCGCGGACAGGATGTTCTCTTCGGTGATGATTCCAAGGGCCGCGCCATCGCCCGCAGCACGAACGATCGCCAAGGGCTTGCGGTATTTCCGCATCAGCGGCAACACGTCATCCGCATGCATATCCGCGCTCACAAAGAAGGGCTTTTGCATGCAATCGCTCGCGCGGGCCGTGTCTGCATCGGGCTCCTTGGCCAGCACCTCCAGCGTGTTCAGAACCCCCACGCAGCGCGCTCCGTCCGCGCTGAAAACAGGAAGCCGCACATGTCCGGAATCGCGGACCAACTGGTAACACGCGCTGAGCGGTGCCGACTCGGTCGTTTTTGAGACACGCGCCAAGGGCGTCATCACTTGCGCAGCGGTCTGAGACTGTAGGGCTAATACACGGTTGATCATCAGCCGCTCGACAGCGGTGATACGCGAACCGTCTTTCGAGTCACTGACCACATTTAAAATATACTCGCGCGTCATGAGAAAGCGCTGGTCTGACGCGCTTTTGTTTTTCGGAACCAGCCACTTTGTCAGATAGAGAATCAAGACTGTCATCGGCGTAAGCACTTTCTCAACCACATAAAACACGCGAGCCACCAACAAGGTGCGACGCAGCGGACGCGTCGTGAAAAAGAGCTTCGGAAGATACTCGCAGAAGAAAAGCATCATGAACGCCATAACCACGGCCCAAGCGGTTTGCATGACAGGAAGATTCGGGAAGCAAAGCTGGGACAGGCTGGCTGAAAGCGTCGACAGCATGACGCTCACCAGGTTATTGCCCACCAGAATCGTCGCCATGAACCGCTGCATGTCAGACACGTATTCATGAAGCAGTTTGGCCGCTGTGGACCCGAGGCGAACGAGGTGCATCAGGCGGGCGTGATTGATCGACAACACGCCGGACTCGGTGCCCGCGAAGAAGGCGCTGGCCACAAAACACAAGGGGATCGCCAAAAAGTAGAGTTCAAGGCTCATAACAGATCCTCGTCCTCTATGTTTTCGAAAACAGAATCGTCTCCCTCTTGCAGAGGCTCTAGCGCCCCGGCCGGCCGTTTGAGAACCTCCAGTTGGATGGCATCGATACGGCGTTTGCTCAAACGGCGCACCGTCGCGCGGCAGCCCTGTGCCTCAACGGTATAGCCCGCCTGCGGCAAGCGGCCGGCATGGAAAGTGATCCACCCCGCAATGCGGTCGGCATCGTCGGCTTCCAGCGCGAGGTCGAGTTGGCGGTTGATCTCGTCCAGGCTCACCGTCCCGTCAATCAACCACACGCTATCGCTCAACCTTCGGATTTCAGGACGACCTTCGGCATGCGCGGCCGCCACAGGTGCCGTGATGAGCTCCAAAATGTCCCCGCGCGTGATCAGCCCGGCCGTGCCTCCATACTCGTCGAGCACACACGCGATGTGCTTGCCGCTCCTCTGGAAGGTCACAAGCAGATCATCGAGCGAAACATTCTCAGGGACAAACAGTGCGGGCGAGGTGGCTTTACGCACGTCGTGCGCAGGGTCCAGCAAAAACTGGGCGGCATCGACAAACCCTTCGATCGCGTCGGGCGTACGAACAAAAACGGGCAGATGCCGGAACTGCGCCTTGCGTGCGATTTCGATCTGGGTTAACGCTGGCGTGTCGAGATCAATCCCCACCATATCCACGCGCGGCGTCATCTCGTCGCTCGCCTTTAACTCTGAAAGCCGCATGACGCCGTCGACCATCGACGCCTCTTCCGTATCGAGCACGCCCTGTTCCTCCCCCACCTCAACGACCGTGCGAAGCTCGTCATTGGAAAGCGCCCGGCGCTCGCGGCGCAACGATTTTTTGAAAATACGGGAGCCGGAGGTAAGCACCATGTTAAACGGACGTAACAGCCACAGCCAGAAAAGCACGAGGCGGCTGACCAGCGGCGCGAGCCGTTCGGCATGGCTGATCGCCACCCGTTTTGGAGTCACTTCACAGAACACAAGCAGGATCAGGGTCATCAGGGGGATGGCGATCGCTGTGCCCCAGGCGGGAACAAGCGCATGAATCACCATGTAGCCCAAGCTGGCGATCGCAAAATTCACAAGCGTGTTGCCGACCAGCAATGTGGAGAGGATTAAGGTCGGATTACTCAGCAACGTTTCGAGGCGGGCACCCGCAATCGCGTCCCGGTTCCGGATGCGCTGCACCTGAATCGGAGACAACGAAAAAAGAATCGTCTCGCTGCCCGAAAAAAAGGCCGAGAGCAAGATGAGGACCAACAGCAATGACCCGTTTAGCACTAATACGAAAAGGCTCATGGCGCGGCAATGTCATCCACAAACAGCTGGGTCCGGTGCCCGCTGTTCAAGGTCTCAACCTCCATGTCGCGGATCATCCAGCGGTCACCCATCTTCTTGACCCGCTGCACCCACATCTTACGCACGGGGTTTCCCTGAGGGTCAAGCTGCTCCGCCTGCATCAGGCATTTCAACTGCCGGTCCACCCACACGCGTACCGCAGAGCAACCTGGAATAGGCGCGGGCGGGACCGTCACCAAAATGTCGCAGTC
>JBBRJN010000068.1:0-9902 GCA_038219365.1 Kiritimatiellia bacterium
GCGGCGGGGCCACGGCGCGACCGAGCCCGAGGTCTACGCCGTGCGCACCGTCGATTCCGCGCCGGAAATCGTCACGCCGCTCGCCCTCACGCCCTCTGCCAGCGTCAACATGCACGACCGCTATTTCGAGAACGACGTTGCTCGGAAAACGCCGCTGAAAGGGCTTTCGAGCAAAATAGCCGAGTGCGGTTGGCGCGTTTCGGCGCTCAACGGAAACACCTATCATGGCCTCGAGAACCACGTTTTCGCGCTGAACAATCTCGACGCGCTGACGATCACCAAAGGCGGATTCCTGGTCGGAACCTTCGGCATCGAAGATAAGATCGGACGCTTTGCCAAGGCATATCGGGCGTTGCCGGCGGTGAAGTTCGACGACGTGCCAGGGCTCGCCGACCCCGTGCGCGTACGCCAGAAGGTCGTGGACGGAGGCAACTTTTTCTATGTGCTGAACCGGCTGCCCTATCCGGTAGAGGCAGAGATCCGCTTGGCCGGCGCGGACGCGGTCGACCTTGCGAATGGCGAAAAGTCATACGAAGGCAAGCTGTTGCTCAAGCTCCGCCCCTACGACCTGCGGGCGTTCCGTCAAGCCGATGCCAAGGGCAACGTCACCGGAGGCTCGGCGAGGGTGTCCGCAGAACAGATTGCGGAACTGGCCAAGGGCGTGGAAGCGGCAGCCGCCCTATTCCGTGAAAAGACGGCCAAAGGAGTCGACCTCGCCGTTGAGAAACCCTATCTTGAGAAGGCTCAGCACTGTCTCGCTGACAAGCACTATGCCCGCCTCTATTTTCTGCTACAGGAAGGGTGGGCGCAGAAGCTGAAGTGACGCCTTAGCACGCAGGCGTAAGGTGACCTCCACCCCATACGATCCAGCAATTCATAACCGGCATTCGATCCGCCTGAAAGGGTACGATTACGCCGGGGGTGGGGTGTATTTGTCACGATCTGCGTCCATCGGGACGCGGGGAATATTTTTGCGCCCGCAGTCGTTAAGGCGATGGTCGCGCAGGAATGGGAATCCGCCGTCGCGGGCGTGTGCTCACCCTGTTCGATGAGGCTCACGATCCACTCAAGCGTCAGCCCCCGCAGCGGGTTCACAACCTCCCGCCACACATAGTCCTTGCTCGTGTATACCGTCAGTGCCATATCCGCGCCTCCATCAAAGGCGCGGAATCAACACGGCAAACGTGCGGACCAAATTGCATTTCGTGTTTTCTCGCCGACCGAAACGCGCTACACAGTCGATCAACGTAACGGTAACGCTTGCGAGTGCGGGTGCTGATTGGCACCGCAATAAGCGCAGACACCGAGCGTTTTGAGGGTTATCGGTGGACTATTGGCTCTGTAGTGTAGCGAAAAATAAGGGATTTCACCTCCAGTTGACTAATAGAGGAACAAGTTTTTAGAAGAATCGATCCTATTCGTACCTTCTCATCTCCGCCGTCAGCACCGCACAAAATTCGCCTTGCGCACCAACCGCTGCGCTTGATAACATACCAACAATATTGGTTATAAAACCAAGTTATTTGGTTGTTTTGGCCGACCGCCAAACCGACCGCCAGACCGACCGAAAGGAACCACGCTATGCTCGAACCGCTCTTGGGCTCCACGAACGCGGAACGCGTCTTGCTGTTTGTGGCTACGCGCTCGGAAGGCTACGCGAGCGAGATCGCGAAACACTACGACACCGATCTTTACGGCATTCAGAAGCAGTTGGACAAACTTGAGCAGGGCGGCGTCCTTATCAGCCGGCAGGTCGGCCGCACGCGGCTTTACAACCTCAGCCCCCGCTATGCGTTTCTTCCAGAATTGAAGGCGCTTCTGGACAAGGCGCTTTCCTTCTATCCGCCCGAAGAGCAAGAACGGCTGACGATCATGCGCCGCCGTCCACGCCGGAAAGGTAAACCGTTGTGAAGTCCCTCTCAGACATGACGCGCTTGGAGCTTGCCGCTTTCATCGGTGCCGAATTTAAACGGCGCGACATCAACGTCGTCTTGTCCGGCGGTTCCTGCGTGTCGATCTACAGTCAGGAGAAATACGTGTCGATGGACCTCGACTTCGTCAACGCCGCCTTCACCAAAAGGCCCCACATCGTTTTGGCGATGACCGCGCTCGGGTTCACCGAAAAAAACCGATACTTCACCCACCCCGACACGGTTTACCTGATCGAGTTCCCGCCCGGCCCGCTCGGCGTAGGAGAAGAACCCGTGCGTCAGATTGACGAGATCACCACATCCACAGGCGTTGTGCGCATCATCTCGCCCACAGACTGCGTGAAAGACCGTCTCTCGTGGTACTACCACGGAAACGACACGGAATGCCTGGAGTAGGCCGTACTCGTCGCCCAAGCGAACGACATCGACCTAGCCGAGGTGAAGCGCTGGTCGGTTGCCGAAGGCATGGCATCGCTCTTTGAAAAGATCAAGCCCCGCTTAAGACTCCCGATTACCTGTTCCTTCGTTCGCTGTGGCCGGTTGCCACGGGTCAATGCTGCGATCAATAACCCCACTCGTTCATGCCATTCACCAGGCGCTCAGCACAGGATCATTTTTCGAGCTTGCTCGGACAACCCTTGCAGGTGCCGCCGCAGGAGATGTCTTCACCACTCCAACAGTAGGTGCAGATCTGCTTGCGAGGCAGACCAATCGCCTCGACCATGTCGTCCAGATGTTGATAATGAAGCGTCGTCAGCCCCAGCCGGCCGCGTATGCGATCAACCATGGCTTTGTAGCGATCAGAGTCAGGATCGCGGAAATCCATGAAATTGACGCCATCGCCATCCAGTTGCCGTGCAATTTTGCGAGCGAATAGCTCTTCTCCCGAACCTGAACGCGAGAAGTTCAGGAAGCGGCAACCAAACAGCAGCGGAGGACAGGCAATGCGCATGTGGATTTCGCGCGCACCGCCGTCATATAACCTCTTCGACTGCTCCTGCAACTGTGTGCCGCGCACGATCGAGTCGTCGCAGAAGATCATCCGCTGCCCCTGGATCAGTTCGGGAATGGGGATCAGCTTCTTATTCGCGATCAATTGGCGCGCGGCCTGATCGGGTGGCATGAAGCTGCGCGGCCAGGTGGGCGTATACTTCACGAAGGGGCGTTTATAGGGGATTTTGGCACCCAGAGCGAAGCCGATGGCATGGCCGACGCCGGAGTCGGGTACGCCGGAAACCATGTCGGCGGGGACGGTGCTCCGGCGGGCGAGCGCCTCGCCGCTGCGGTAGCGGGCAGCCTCGACATTGATCCCCTCATAGGACGAAGCGGGAAACCCGAAATAGATCCAGAAGAAGGCGCAAACGCTCATTTCCGGTCGAGGCAGCGCCCGGATTTCATCCCCATCCGGTCGTAGACTGACGATTTCGCCCGGCCCCAACTCACGGTACACCTGATAGCCGAGGTTCGGAAAGCTGCAAGACTCCATGGCCGCCGCCATGGCACCCTCCTTGCGTCCCAGCACGATGGGCGTCCGCCCATAGCGGTCCCGCGAGGCATAAAGTTCGCCTTTTTCGGTTAGAAGCAGGATCGAACACGAACCTTCGAGCGATTCCTGCACATAGGTCAACCTGTCCTCAAAGCTGGCCTGCGTATTGATCAGCGAGGCGACCATTTCCGTGGGATTGATCCCTTGTCCACTGGTTTCGGAAAAATGGCCGCGGCGGACTGCAAATAGGGTTTGCGCCAAGGAGTCGAGGTTGCGGATATAGCAGACCGTGGCGATGGCATAGGTGCCCAGGTGCGAGGTGATCAACAGCTGTTGATCTTCATAGTCGCTGATGACGCCAATGCCAGACGTTCCCGAGAAAACGGACTGCTCGGCTTCGAACTTGCTGCGAAACTGGGCATTCGAGATATCATGAATGCGGCGTTCAAAACCCGATCGCCCCAAAATCGCCATTCCAGCGCGTCGTGTACCGAGATGCGAGTGGTAGTCGGTGCCGTAAAACACGTCGCTGACGCACTCGCTGCGAGAAACAACACCAAAAAAACCGCCCATTTCAGTGACTCCAGTCCCGAAGAATTAAGAACACCGTTGAACTTTAAATTTTAGCATACTCGGACGCGCCGGAAAAGGCCGAATGGTATGGGTTCGTTTCTTTTGTAGTGCGGCGGATGCGCAGCCGCGGGGACCGGCGAACGTTTCTGGGAAACGCCTTGCCGGTGGCGTCAGGGCTATCCGCTCATTTCGCTGCGAACGCGCGGCGCGCGAGCGTCGCGGCAGCTTTCGCATCGCCCTTGAATGGCCGCAGCACGAACGCGTAGCAATAGCTCTCCTTGGCTGGCAACATGAAGGCGTCGTGTTGCATCGCGCCCCAGCTGTTATCGCCGCCCACACCCATTTGCGCCAAATCGAGATTCAGGATCACGTCCTTCTGCCGCGTCATCTCCCAAGGGTGCGTGTGGCTCATCAGCGCTTCGGTCGTGTAGTGCAGCGCGTTGACGCTCAGGAGCGGCTGGCCAATCGCCAACAGCCCGACTCCGTCGCCATTGCATAACGTCACCCAGCGCACCTCCACCTTGTTGCCCGTCTCGCCCGGCTCCGTGTACTGGAAGAACTGCTCGGAGACCGTGCCGCCGTACACATCCACGCGGGCGTCGCAGCGATCCGAATAGGTCTCCTGCGGGCCAGGCCCGTACCAGCCGAGATTTTCGAAGCCGGCAGGCACCGTCATCTGCAAGCCGAAGCGCGGCATGTTCGGAGCCTTGGTGTCCGCCTCGGGAACATAGGCTGCCTCGACCCGCACATCCCCCGTTGCCAGCACGCGATACGTCAGCGTGTAGTTCCCTCCGACACCCGGCAGCGGCCCTGCGGCCACCAGAAGCACCTCACGCGGATTCGGCTGGGTGACCGTCACGTTCGCGGCCTTCCAGTCGCGCCCGACCGTGCGCCACGCGCCGAACTTTTTCTCCATGCCGTAACCACGGTCGTTGTCGGTCGGCGCACGCCAGAAGGACGGACGAAGCGGCGCTTTGACGAGCTCCTTGTCCGCATAAACCAGCGACGTCAACAGGCCGGCGGTCGTGTCAAACGTCACGCGGAAACCCGCCCCTTGAACCTGCGCGATACCTGCCGACTCGTGGAGCGTCAGCGGTGTACCCTTGGACACGTCCACAGCAAGGGCTGGCGCCGCCGCGGGTAGCTTGAACTGGCCCCAAGCCACTTCATGTCCGGCCGGAGCCCAAAGCTGTTCTTCTTTCAGCGCGAACGAAAGATCGAGCCAATACTCGGCGCCCGGTTTGGGCTGTATCAGCGGCAGCGTGACGTTGACGACGCCCTGGGCACCGGGCTCGATGTCCAGCGGAGCCAACGTGCCGCCGGCGAGCCGCACGCCGTCGGCTTTGAGCGTCCAGCGACCGACCACGAAATCCTTGGGGTTGATGAAGTCGTAGCGGTTTGAAACCTTGACCTCGCCCTTCGCCAGATCGCCCGCCTCCATCTGGAGGTACTGGTAGACCTTCTTCACCTCCGCCAAGCCAGGATGCGGCGTGCGGTCGGCGGAGACCAGCCCATTACAGCAAAAATTTTGGTCACTCGGCACGTCCGACGGGCCGAAGTCGCCTCCGAACGCCCAGAAAACCGTGTCCTTCGGGCCCGGCTTTACGAAGCGGCGCTTGCGGTCAGCGCCCGGCGGCTGGGCAAAGCCCTGGTCGACCCAATCCCAGATCGAACCACCCTGCAGGTGCGGGAGCGAGTAGATCTGCCGCCAGTAAGACCACAGGTCGCCGGTGCTGTTCCCCATCGCGTGGGCGTATTCGCACATGATGTAAGGGCGGGTGGGGTTCTTGGCGGAGTACTTTTCCAAATTTTTCGGGTTAGGATACATCGGGCAGACGATGTCGGTCCACGCGGCCTCACCCGCTTCGCAGGAATGGACCAGCCGCCCCGGATCGCGCTGTTTTATCCAGGCCGACGTGGCCTCAAGGTTCCGGCCTTCGCCGTTCTCATTACCCACGGACCAGATGATGATCGACGGGTGGTTCTTATCGCGCTCGACCATGCGGATCGTGCGGTCCATGTAGGCAGCCTGCCATTCAGGATCGCGCGTCAACGACTGGTCGCCGTGGCATTCAATGTTCGCCTCGTCGATGACGTACAGGCCATACTGATCGCACAGGTCATACCACAGCGGCTGGTTGGGATAGTGGCAGGTGCGGACCAGATTGATGTTGTTCTGCTTCATCAGCCGGATGTCTTTGAGCATCGACGTGATGGTGATGGCCTGCCCGAGGTACGGGTCGTGCTCATGCCGGTTGACGCCCTTGATCAGGATGCGGCGTCCGTTGACCAGCAGGTCGCCATTCTTAAGCTCCACCTTGCGGAATCCGACACGGAGCGGCACGGCCTCCACGGTCTTGCCTTGCGCGTCTTGGAGGGTCAGGACCAATCGGTAAAGGTTCGGTATTTCCGCCGACCATTTGCGCGGGTTGCTCACTGCGAACGTGAGTGCGACCTTCTGTTCGCCGCCTGCAGAAAGGGAGACTGCTTGCTGCTCGGGGGCGGTCAGCACCTCTTTCCCGGCCTCGTCCTTCAGGCTCACACCCGGAGTGATCAGAACCTCATGGTCGGCTGAGTTGGTGATCCAGGCGGTAACCGAGAGTTGGGCGTCGGCATAGTGCGCATCCAGGTCTGTTTTGACCTCGACATCGCGCACATGCTGCAGCGGCGCGGCCCAGAGATACACATCGCGGTAGATGCCGCTCAGCCGCCAGAAATCCTGACACTCCAGATACGAACCGTCGCTCCAGCGGAAGTTCTCCACGGCGATCCGATTCTTGCCCGGCTTCACGAAGCGGGTCACATTGAACTCCACCGGCGTCCGGCTGTCCTTCCCCATGCCGACCTTCTGGCCGTTGATCCATAGGTAGAAGAACGAGTTGACCCCGTCGAAGGTGAGGAAAATCGGCCGACCGTCCCACTCGGGCGGCACCTCGAAGGTGCGGCGGTAGGCGTTTACGGTATTAAAAGGGTTGTCCTGCGGGATGAAAGGCGGCGTGGGCTTGCTGGCCGGATGCCAGGCGACATCTTTCGAAACGTCGTAGCCGGCGGGCGGCAGGAGCCACGGGTACTTCGTATTCGTGTAGATCGGCACGCCATGCCCCTCGACCTCGACGTTCGCCGGCACCGGAATGGTTGTCCAGGCGGCATCATTGAAATCGTCCTGGGCGAAGTCCGCCACGCGCGAACCCGGATTCTGGGAGTAAAAATATTTCCACGTCCCGTTCAGGGAACGGTACCAAGGGGACTTAGCCCGCTCGGCATCTGACATGTGCTGAATCTTCAGCGCCGTTCTTTCATTGGGGCAGGCCACGAGCGAGGCATGCATCGGCTCGGTGCCGGCGGATACGAGTTTCTGATTCTGCCAATCACAGGGCGCCGTATCCTGCGCCACACTCAGCCGGCACACGCCGACGATCACTGCCGCACCACACACCGACCATTTGTTCATCGCGACTCCTCCCGAAAAAAACCACCCAGTAGCAGGGTTCCTTTGACCCAGTAAGCGAAACAGTATAAAGGGCCTGTCCTTTAAGACAAGCGCTAATGCGAAAGGGGCGTTCGATAAGCGCATGGCTTTCATTTTCCGCTTGCCGTTAATCCCGCTCCAGGCGGACGGATCCGAGAACAGAACATTTTTGAGCAGCAGTTCTAATTTTGGCATGACACGCATAGAGGGAAGGCCCTCACGGGCCTATAAACGGAAATGCCGGGCTTTCTCCTTTTCGTAGTGGTGCCGCGAGGCGCTTCTTTGCCATAATTAGAATTGCTGCAGCGTCCATCGCCGGGATTGCGGCCCTGCGTGCGGTGTGGTAAACTTTGCGCAAATTTATGAGTACACGAATCCTCCGCTGCAGCTTTGTGTTGGTTATTTGTGCCTTTGTTTCGTCCGCCAAAGCGGATGAGGCTTTTTCTGGTTTTGAGATGATCAAGACCAAGGCTTCCACGTTGGCCGGGGCTCCGTTTGCGGACTGGAGCCAAACGCCGCATAAGGCCATCTCGCAGCTGTCGTATGACCAGTACCGGGACATCCGCTTCAATCCGCGCAAGGCGGTTTGGCGTTACGACCACATCCCGTTCCAGCTGCATCTTTTCCACCCCGGCTGGATTCAGAACGACCAGGTGGACGTGAACGTGGTGCAGGACGGCAAGGTCGTCGCCGTGCGTTACGATCAGGACCTTTTCGATTTCGGGACGAACCTGGTCGGCACGATCGATGCGGACGGCATGAAGTTCTCTGGCTTTCGTATCCACTATCCGCTGAACCGCCCGGAATATCTCGACGAGCTGGCTGTTTTTCAGGGTGCCACCTATTTCCGCGTGCTGGCCAAAAACCTGGTTTACGGGCTTTCGGCTCGTGCCGTGGCTGTCAACTGCGGCGGTCCAGGCCCGGAAGAATTTCCCCGGTTCCGCGAATTCTGGGTCTGCCGTCCTGAGCCGAAGGAGGAGTTCATCCGTGTCTACGGGCTTTTCGATAGCCCGAGCCTCACGGGTGCAGGCGAGTTTGTGATCAAGCCCGGTGCGGTGACGGTGATGGAAAACCGCGTGGCGGTTTACGCCCGCACCAACATCGTGCACCTCGGGATCGCGCCGCTCACCAGCATGTACTGGTACGGACGGAACTCCGCGCTTCGCTTTTCCGACTTCCGTCCGGAAGTGCACGACTCCGACGGCTTGCTGATGAACAACGGGATCGGCGAGTGGCTGTGGCGTCCGCTCGTGAACGAGGGCAAGTTCCGGTTGTGCTCGTTCAATGACCAGAACCCCAAAGGCTTTGGGCTTTTGCAGCGTGACCGCTCGTTTGCCTCTTACGAGGATCTCGAGGCGCATTATCAGGACCGTCCGTCCGTGTGGGTCACGCCGAAAGGGAATTGGGGCGCGGGCGCGATGCGGTTGTTGGAACTGCCGGCCATGGACGAGTTCGGCGACAACATCGTGGCTTTTTGGGAGCCGCAGACTCCGCTTTCCGCGGGCCAGAGCGCGGAATATGCTTATGAGTTGCGTTGGTTCAGCGACGACCCCGCGTTGCCGCCGACCGGTCGCAGTGTGGCCACGCGCGTGGCGGATCTCCCCGATTATGGCCAGAAGGACAAGGCCTGCAAGGGGATCACACGTAAATTCGTGGTGGATTTCGCCTGGCCCACCCTCGGAGCCGATGTCGAGGCGGGTAAGCTCAACGCGGTGGTCAGCGTGCAAGGCGCGACGCTGTCCAAGCCAGTCGAACAGTATAATCCGTATGACCGGACGTGGCGCGTGTTCTTCAGCGCGACCGTTGCGGCAGCGGGACAACCGGTGGAACTGCGCGCGTTCGTGCGTCGTGACAACCAGCCTGTGACGGAAACATGGATCTATCTCTGGAATCCATAAGCCTTCCACCGTGGGACCCGGCGCGGGCGGAAGAGTGGAATGACGCTTACGAGAAGGTGGAGAACTATCTCCGTGCCTGTCGTGTGGGCAGTCATCTCCAGCGCGCCCGCCTGATTGCGCTGATCCTTCAGCGGGTTTATGACCAGACGCAGGCCGACGAAGCGGTGGGGGGGCGGTCGTTGCCCGAACGGGCGATCGTGGAGGTGCGTGACCGCGTGACGGAGTGGATCAGCCATTATCTGCCGCCGCGCGCCGACGGGCGGCCGCTCAACCTCGGCGAGGGCATGTTGGCGATCTACCTGTGTGACGGGCCGACGCGCTGGCCCTATGCGTTTTTGGACTCGCAGCGCATGCCCGCCGAGTTTGCCGAGGCGCTCCGCGCCCGCGTGGTGCGTGCCGGCCCTGACTTGGAGGTCAGCAGCATGGTGCCTCGCGAAATGGATTTGGGGCTGATGCCCGGCCTGGTCGGCAGCGCCATGGAGACCTTTGAGGCGGTGCCTATCCTTAAGACCCTTCTGGCCTGGGTACTGTTTTTTGGCCTGATG
>JBBRJN010000069.1:0-9879 GCA_038219365.1 Kiritimatiellia bacterium
GGAAATAAGGGCCAAAATCGAGCAGAATCGAGCATGCGGGGTAAAGTGTAAAAAGGGTGGCTGTTATAAACACGGGCGAAAAGCGAACGAGATGGCGGCTTGCCATTCCGGTCCGAAAGCGCTATTCTATTCACACATTAAGCGTCTTCGGGGCAAGGTGATTCCGTGTGAGCGGAAAATTCCTGACCGGCGGTAAAGCCCGCGACTGGCAAGCTGTTCCTGCCTGCCACTGACACGGTTCGATTCCGTGGCCGACAGTAAAGTCTGGATGTTAGAAGATGCTGTTGCGTGTTTTGTATTGCCCCGGCTCCGCTTTAGCCGGGGTTTTTGTTTTGGGGAAGTGGGTATGGAAACTGAATCTGTTTTTGACTCTGTTGAAACGTGTGTCGAGGCATTCCGACAGGGACAGATGGTGATCGTGGCCGACGACGAAAGCCGCGAGAATGAAGGCGACCTCATCATCGCGGCGGAAAAAATCACACCCGAAGCGATCAACTTCATGGTGATGAACGCGCGCGGTCTTGTTTGCGTGCCGATGACGGGGGCGCGTCTGCGCCAGCTCGGCGTGGAGCGTGCGCCGAGCCGTAACCGCGGCGACACGTTTGCGACGGCCTTTACCCACTCCGTAGACGCGGCCGCCGGTGTGTCTACCGGGATCAGCGCGGCCGACCGCGCGCACACCGTGCAGGTGCTGATTGACGAGGCTTCGGGGCCTCAGTCGGTGGTGAGCCCGGGGCACATCTTTCCGCTTGAGGCGCGCGAGGGCGGCGTGCTGGTGCGCGCCGGACACACCGAGGCTGCTGTGGATCTCGCCAAGCTGGCGACGCTTAAGCCGGCCGGGGTCATTTGTGAGATCATGCTGCCGGACGGCACGATGGCGCGTTTGCCTGACCTGCGGGCCTTCGCCACGAAGCATGGGCTTAAAATGCTGTCGATCGCCGATCTGATTCAGTACCGGCGGCGGCGTGAACGGCTGATCGACTTCATCGAAGAGGTCGAATTGCCCACCGCCTACGGTCATTTCAAACTGCGGCTCTACACGTCGTCGCCGGACGGCATGGACCATTTGGCGCTGATCAAAGGACATGTTTCTGAGAGCTCGGCGCCGTTGGTGCGCGTGCATAGCGAGTGCCTCACCGGCGATGTGTTCGGCTCGGCGCGCTGCGACTGCGGCAACCAGCTTCACGCGGCCATGCGCATGGTGGAGAAGGAGGGGTGCGGCGTGATTCTCTATATGCGGCAGGAAGGTCGCGGAATCGGACTCGCCAACAAACTGCACGCCTATAAATTACAGGAGGGCGGCTTGGACACCGTTGAGGCCAACATTAAGCTGGGCTTTCCAGCTGATATGCGTGATTACGGCGTGGGTGCGCAGATTCTTGCTGACCTCGGGCTCAAGCGCATCCGGCTGATGACGAACAACCCCAAGAAGCTGGTCGGCCTGCAGGGGTATGGGCTGGAGATCGTCGAACGCGTGCCTGTGGTTTTTGAACCGGGTGATTTCAATCGCCGGTATTTGGAGACGAAGAAGACGAAGATGGGGCATCTGATTTAGGGAGAAGTTAGGAGTTAGGATTTAGGAGTTAGGAATTGGGTCAAGCGAGAGGAGTCATAAGATGAAAGAGATCGCTGGAAAGTTAGACGCGACGGGTATGAAGGTGGCCATTGTGGTGAGCCGTTTTAACAGCTTTTTCACCGAGCAATTGGTGAAAGGTGCGGCTGATTGTTTCATTCGGCATGGCGGTAAGGATAATGACCTGACGCTGGTGCGCGTGCCGTGTGCGAATGAAATACCGCAGATTGCACAGAAGCTGGCTGCTGCGGGTAAAACCGACGCAATCGTGGCGTTGGGAGCGGTGATCCAAGGCGCGACCCCGCATGCCGACCTGATCAACGGGACGGTGGCTCGGGCGTTGTCGAAAATCGCTTTGGATACGCAGATTCCTGTGCTGAACGGGATCGTCTGTGCTCAGAATCTGGAGCAGGCGATTGAACGCGCGGGCACCAAACAGGGCAACAAAGGTTGGGACGCGATGATGTCCGCGATTGAAACGGTTGCCGTGCTGAAGGCGCTTTAAAAGGGAATTTTGTAATGGCGACTCGCAGACAAGGGCGCGAATGGGCGCTGCAGATGTTGTTTCAGGCAGATCTGAATCCGGGGCTTGATATCGACATGGCTATCCCGAAGTTCTGGCGCCAGCAGTGGACCTGCCAGATGGAGGAGGCGGAGGCCAATGGCACGGAGATCGTGTCGGATGAAGCCAAATCGGTGGAGGATCGTGTTGCGCCGCAGAAAATTCGGCTGTTCACGGAGAAAATCGTGCGCGGCGTGCTAGGACACTTGCCCGAGTTGGATGCGAAGGTCCAGTCCTATACGCAGAACTGGCCGTTGCACCGCATGGGGTCAGTGGAGCGCAACGTGTTGCGGCTGGCCTTTTACGAGATGATCTACTGTGCCGACGTGCCCCCGGCGGTGGTGTTGAACGAGGCCATCGACCTTGCCAAGTACTTCAGCAATGCCGATGCCGGCCGTTTCGTGAACGGCGTGCTGGATAAGCTGAACAAAGAGATCAAGCGCACGTAACGGGAGCAAAACGCTCAACGCGGGTGAAAGCTCACTTGAGCCTCGAAACATTTAAAGAAGGAAGAACGTGCGGCGGCAGCCGTCGAGCCGTCGGTCTCTGACGATCGTATAAGCCAGAAAGGCCGCGAGCAGGAGCGCGAGCACAAGGGAAGACCCGACCGTGCCGAAGTTGAGCCCGCCCTTTTCTAGCGGCTTGGTAAGAAGGTCTCCAAAGGTGGCTCCGAACGGACGGGTCAGGACGAACGCAATCCAGAACAGCATCACCCGGTTGAGCCGAGTCGCGAATGTCGCGAAGACGACCAGCCCGAGCAGGCCACCGATTAGAGCGGCCCCGCCTATAAACCCGAGGCCGGAATCGTCGGCCAGGTAGTCTCCCAAGGCCGTGCCCAGCGTGTTCGAGAACAAAATCGCCACCCAGTAGAAGAGTTCCGAACGGGTCGTCTGGATGTTGCTGACGGACAATGTCTTCTCAGTGGACCGCCAGGCCGCAAGCACTAGGCAAAGACATGTGAACAGGATCAGGGCGCCTTTGGCGTAACCGAGCCCCAGCGTCCGGTCCATATAATCGGACATCGTCGTGCCGGCGGTGCTGGTGGTGAGGATCACCGTCCAGTAAAGCGCAGGGTGAAACTTCTTTGCCGAGAGCTGGCTCACAAGAGAAACCAGAAATAGACTGAGCAGGATGACCGAACTGACGGCGTAGCCGACGTTCAGCGTCATGGACAGCAGATCCCCCGCCGTTTCGCCCAGCGTGGTCGCACAGATTTTCATGATCCAGAAGCAGGCGGTAACCTGCGCGACCTTGTTCATAACCGCTTATCCCCAAAGTTGTTCAAACGTAAGACACGACGCGCTTGGCCCGGCGGGGGCCAAGCGTGCTCAATCGCCAGTCCACGGGCGTGCTATTCCTTACCCTTGGAAAGCAGCTTCCCGTCCTCCGAATATTCAACCTCCATCTTGGTCCCGGCTTGGTCATAGGTGACCGCATAAACCACCTTGCCGTTCTCCATTTCCTTCTCCACCTCCAGGATCTTGCATCCGGCCACCTCTTTCTCGGCCAGAGCCTTAATGGCGGGAGGAAGGTCGTTCATGGTAATGACCTGATCCTTTTCCTTCTCACCAAAAGACGCGCACCCGCTGCCCACTGCCAGTAAGACGGCTACTGCCGCCGCGATCCCGACGCCATGTATCTTGAGTCTGTTCATCTTCCGGCTCCGTTCGTTGCCCTGCTGTGTTATGCCCCATGACGAGATGGCCGCAGGCCCGCCTTCCCGTCGAAAATTCTGGCCGAAATTGGTCGAGTGATGCAAAACGTGCAGCCGCTCGTTCGTGCCATCCTTTTCGTTAGGGCACTGCGGAGACACGCGCCAACATCCATTTGTCAGTTAAATACGAAAACTCGGCACGGGTCGGAGCAACGCACTTCTGGAGGCTCTTTGTCTGCCCCGTTTTCAGAACCAGGTATTTCTCGGCACCGGTTCCGCTTTTCAGCCACGTTTGGAATTTGGCGGCGTCGTTAACGTGGTAGAGTTCACGCTGAAAATAAAACTCAAGACCGTTCAGCGTCTTGACCCCATAAACAGCCACCTGGTCAGCGTCAGCGCCCTTGACCTGCTTCATGATCGCCGTGTGCAGAACCTTCATGTCACGGTCGCCAGGGAAGAGCGGAGCCGCCCCTTTGCCAGCAATGGAAAGCGTCCAGCAGACGAGCGCCAGCACGGTCGCCGTTTTCCAGAGCCGGGCGGGCTCACGTTCAAAAACCCGCAGCAGTCCCGCGGCGATGAACACCGCGAGCGGGCCGAACAAAGGCAGCACATAAAGCGGCAGTTTCGAACGGCTCAGACAGAACACGGCCAAGGGCAGTCCAAACGCCAAAACCGCCCAGCAGGTCTCAAGAGACCACTGCCGAACGTGTGTGGTCAGCGCAACCCAAGTCAGCGGGGCGCGACCCGGTGCGCTTCGGCCAAAACAGCCGGTCAACCACGCAAACCAGGCCTTTCTTTTCAGGAACATGAGCCAACCGCCCCACGGCCAACACCCGAAAAAGAGCACAGGCAGATAGATGGCGAAATTCATGTAAAACTGCGGGTTTCGGCCAAACTGGTCGGTCGCGGAACGGTTGACCACCTCGTCGTGGATCCAGTAGTGCAATAATCCGGGATGGCGCATGACCTCCCAAACATACCATGTGGCCGCAATCACGAAATACAGAAGCAGCGCCGCGGGATTGAACAAGGGCACGGCCTTGCGGCGCTCCCGAGGCAAAAGACACCACGTCACGACCATTGCCGGTAGAACGAGAAGGCTCGGGGGGCCCTTCGTCATAAAGGCCAACCCCAGTAAGGCCCATACCAGAAAGATGGAAGATCGTGAGGCTGTGCGTATCGCCCGCCAAAAAAACGCCTGCGCCAGAATCAAAAGGGTCGTGAGAGGGTAGTCGGTCGAGATCACCGTGCTCGTCGCGAGAGGAAAGATCGACGTGGCGAAAACCAAGGCGGACAAATCCCCCAGACGGGGATCATCCCCGAGGTACCTGCCCAGCAGCCACACCCCGTAAATTGCCAACAGCAGACAGGGTACGAGATAGGCGCGCGCCGACCACGTGTTGACGCCCGCCACGTGCATCGGCACCATGATCGCCAGATAGGTCAACGGCGGCTTGGTCCAGTGCGGATGGCCGTTTAGAACCGGGTCCAGCCAGTGCCCGGACTCAAAGGTCTGCCGCGCACACTCAGCATACCGTCCCTCTGTCGTCTGATACAACCCGCGCGATCCGAGAAAAAGGCAGGCAGCCACTCCCGCGTAAACCAGTGTCCGGGCCAACGGCCATTTGAAATCAAACGTGACTGCCATGTTAAAAACACCCTTCACCTGAAATAAGTTGTCATAAGTGTAATACAGCGCACGCCCCCCGTAAAGTTTCAACAAGGATATATTTTGGCCCCCCGAAAGACGTAAGTGCAAACAGAAGGACAGCGCTTTAGAAAACTTTAAATCGCTTGTACTGCCAGACCCGGTTTAGTATCTTTCACCCGTTAAACAGGTTGTGCCGGTCCTTCCTCTTTCTTCGTATCAGCAAAGATACCCGGATACTTCAATGTTGAGCCGTGAAAGGATACTTGCTTGAGAATCGCAATTGTTACTGACGCATACAACTATGGCCGCGGAGGGGACGTTGCGTCCATACGCTTGGCCGAAGGGCTCAAAACACGCGGGCATGTGATCTCCATCGTATCGACAAAATCGGTGCAGAAGGATCGGTTCTTTCAGGTTAGGGGGTTCTGCCCGCCAAACGCTGAGGAATCCTTCAAAAAAATGGATTTTTTGTTCGGCATTCCTGAAAAAGACGTTCTGCGTAAAGCGTTCGCAGATGTCGACCTCGTCCAAATACAGCATCCGTTCTATCTCGACTACGGTGCCGCAAAAGTTGCGAAAGCGATGGGGAAAACGGTGGTCGCCGCGTTTCATTGCCAGCCGCAGAACATCCTTGGGACAATGGGACTGGAAGGGCGCTTTAAGGAAATCATCGTCGAAAAGCTTTTTAATTTTTTGCTGTTCAACCGCGTGCCCATCATTCAATGCCCGTCCCAGTTCGCCGCCGATTTGCTGAAAAAAAGCGGGTGCCGAAGCGCCCTCAGGGTCATTTCAAACGGAATACCGCCCGAGTATGTTGTGACAGCGCAGGTGCGCCCTGACTGGTTCGGCGATAAGATGGTGCTCATGAGCGTCGGGCGTCATGCCCCAGAAAAGCGCCCTGGACTGATCATTCAAGGCCTCAAACGCTCCAACTATGCGGACAAGATCCAGTTGCTTTTGTGCGGTAAAGGCGAAAACACGGAAGCGTTGAAAGCCATGGGGGCCGATCTGCCGGTGAAACCCCTGGTTCAGTATGTCACCCAGGAAGAGAAGCTCACGTATCTGAACACGGCCGATCTGTATGTTCACGCCTCCATCGTGGAACTGGAAAGCCTGTCGAGCCTGGAAGCGATAGGGTGCGGGCTGCCGTGCCTGATCAGCGATTCGCGCAGCAGCGCCGCCTCGCAGTTCGCGTTGGACGAACGGTTCCTTTTCAAAGCGGATGACGCGGACGACCTCGCCGGTAAAATCAACTACTGGTATGAAAATCGTAATCAATTGAAGCTTATCCGCACAAAAGTGCTGGCAATGGCCGAAAACTACCGCTTTGAAAAATGCCTGGATAAGATGGAAGCCATGTATGCGGAAGCCATGCAAGCGAATCAGATTGGCAAGTAAAAGACATGCGGAGAGATAATCGTCAGCGGCGGCTTATACCGAAGGAAAAAATCATTCCCGTTACGCGGGACACCAAAAAAATAGATTTCACGAAGAAATACAAGCTGATCTACTTTGACTGGTGGTACGAACTGCTGATTCTGCCGTTCATTCTCATCTGCTACGCATTAGCCGCGCTGTGTGCGGCCTATTACAGCCTGAGGGTTTCCGGACGGGAACATTTGCGCATCCTTAACAAGACCGGCTGTGTCGTAATCGCCAACCACTGCCATTACTTCGACACGATATTCGCGAATTACACGTTATTCCCGCATCGGCTCTACACGGCGGTGGCTCAAAGGAATTATGAAGTTCCTGTCGTTCGCCGCATTCTACGGTTTTTAAGGGCTTTCCCCATTCCCAAGACCGCGTCGGGACTCAACATGATCATCAAGCCGGTGGGCGAGGCGCTGCGGCGAGGACACCATGTGCTCGTCATGCCTGAAGGGGACCTGTGTCTCATGAGCCAGGAGATCTTCCGGTTCAAGCCCGGCGCTTTCTATTTATCCTATTGCCATCAAGTGCCGGTTTTGCCGATCGTGTATGTGCTGACGACGCGCGCGAAAAATGGTGTTGAACGGAGCCCGAACCGTCCCCGTTTCCATCAGGTGATCGGCGAACCCCTGTATCCTCCGCCGTCTCATCCGGGCGGGGAGTTGCCTCAAAATGAGATAGATGATATG
Organism: Kiritimatiellia bacterium; assembly: GCA_038219365.1. Taxonomy (GTDB): domain Bacteria; phylum Verrucomicrobiota; class Kiritimatiellia; order RFP12; family UBA1067; genus JAHFSX01. The sequence goes on from JBBRJN010000069.1 coordinate 7,561, forward strand.
GCGACCAAAGCTGCTCAATGGATGGAGGACACGATTTCGTTCTATCAAGCAGAGGAGGCGGCCCGATGAGGGGGCGGCCCAAAGGTGTCCCGTCGCTGGCGGTTGCGGCGCTTCTGGCCTGGGCGACGTCCAGCGGGTGGGCGGCCGGCCAGCCGGCGTCTTCAACGGCTGCGCACGCCACGCACTGCGATCTGTTTTCCCACGGCATGACGGTCGGCCACGGCCGCATCATTCGCACGCCCACGCTTCGCGACGGCAAGTCCTGTATGGAGGTCCGCCTGCTGATGGAGACCCGCGTAAACTTGCTGGTTTATAAGCTCGATATGAAAATGGATGAGAGCTGGGTCAGTGACTCAAGCGGGCTGATCGCGTACACATGGGAAAGCACGGAGAACGGCCAGCGTAAAACGATCACCGGCGGATTACACGACGGGGTTTTCCTGTTTGAAATAACGGAGGCGGGAAAAACACGCGTCTGGACGGCACCGCGCAAGGACGTTGATTTAGCAGCTATCAGTTGTCAGCCGGGGCTGCCGCTTGCAGACGGTGAGGTTAAGAAAGTCCGCGTTCTGGACCCGTCCACATGCACCATCTCAGAGCGCACCTATCGCGGAACCGGCACGAAAATGCTGACCGTCGGCAAAAGCCAGGTCGCGTGTGACACCGTCATGATCGAGTACTCCGGCACGCATCTTCAGCGCTGGTTTATCACGGATGAGTTCGGCCCTTTGATTTTGCGGGAGGAGAGCGATCAAAAGCGCGGCTCCTATGCACGTTGTGCCAGCGGCCTAGGCTTGAAACAGAGCGTCGCCGAATAAAAACCCGCAAGGCGGACGTAATAAAAATCCGGCGCAACGTTATGAGACCCGCACGTTGAGCAGTTGGGAAGTAAACCGGACGACGGAGCGCCCATTCAAAATGGCTGACCTGTTGCCTGTCCGTGATCACATTTTGAGAATCGGAAAAGCAAGTCGCTAAGCTGCCAACCCGAGTTCGCTGCTGAATTCAGAGGCTGCCGCTTTTGGCTTGTTTTCAGGGCGGGGGATGCCTATACTCTGCGGCTCATGTTCACCTTGGCTAACAATTGGCTGCGAGGTGTCGCGAAGTGAGCGACCCTTTGACAATCGCGCTGGTGGGTAATCCGAATACCGGAAAGACCACGCTGTTCAACTTGTTGACCGGCGCGCGTGAGCGCACGGGCAACTGGACCGGCGTGACGGTCGATAGCGCGCATGCCCAGTTCGTGGCCGATGGCCGTACGCTGCGCGTGGCGGACCTGCCGGGCATCTACTCCTTCTCGCCGAACACAGAAGACGAGCGCGTGGCCCGCAACTATCTGATCCAAAGAAAACCCGCGGCGGTGATCAATATCGTGGATGCGTCGAATCTTGAGCGCAGTCTCTACCTCACGGCGCAACTGCTCGATATGCGGGTACCTTTGGTGGTGGCGCTCAACCAGATGGATACGGCGGAGCGGCACGGGATGAAGGTTGACCCGGCGCACCTGGCCAAACACCTCGGGTGCCCGGTGATCCCGATGGTGGCCTCGCGCGGCGAAGGCCTCGCCGAACTGAAGGCGGCCGCGCTGCTGATTGCGGCGTCGCGGCGGTTACCCACGGCGCGGGTGCTGTATGGGGACGCCGAGCGTTCGGTGCAGCGGTTGCAGGTGTGTCTGATCGTGGCTGCGGACGACGCGGGGGTGGATTCGCGTTGGCTGGCGATCAAGCTGCTGGAGATGGATCCGTTTGCGCGCGAACTGACAGGCGGGCTGTTCGACGAGGTCGTGGCCGAAGAGAATGTGCGCATCGCACGGCATACGGGACAGAAGCCCGAGGTTGCGGTGATGGATGCGCGGCTGGGGTTCACCCGCGGCTTGGCGCATGACGTGGTCACGCGGAGACTGGAAATCCGGAGGCGCTTTTCTGACGTGGTGGACCGCTTCCTGCTGAGCAGACCCGTGGGCATCCCGGCGTTTCTGTGCGTGATGTACGGGGTGTTTTGGCTGACGGTACGTCTGACCCAGCCGATGGTGGACTTCATCGACAGCGCCTGTGGCGCGTTGCTGGTGCACGGGCCGCGCGTGTGGCTGCACAAGGCTGGCTTTCCAGAACTGGCGGTTTCGGTTATCTCTGACGGGGTGGGGTCGGGGCTCACGACCGTGGCGACCTTTATGCCTCCGATCTTTATGATATTCTTCTGCCTGAGCCTGCTGGAAGAGTCAGGCTACATGGCGCGTGCGGCGTTCATCATGGATCGATTCCTTAACAAGATCGGATTGCCTGGAAAAGCCTTCATCCCCTTGTTGGTGGGGTTCGGGTG
>JBBRJN010000070.1:0-9827 GCA_038219365.1 Kiritimatiellia bacterium
AGGGGGGCATTCACCTGCTTGACCCTGTGACCGGAAAACTCCTCTGGCAACTCGGCGAACCGACGATGCACGTGCACAGCTGCGGCATGTGCTCGGATATTGATGTGCTGCAGCCGGGGCTTGAGATTTACGGTGCGGATGCGGATGGGCACAAGCTGACGGAGCATCGCTGGCTCTTTTCAAGTGACGGCAAGGTGTTGAAAGCGGGCAAGGCGGTTGACTTCAGCTTCGGCGTGCCGAGCGCGTGGTGGGACGCCGACCTGCAGCGAGAGATCGTGCGCGGGCAGATGCTGGACTACGAAGGCGGTCCTGTGAGCGAAAAAATCGAGGGAACGGTTGTTTTAGTGGCGGATGTGGTCGGTGACTGGCGCGAGGAGGTCATCACGACGGTCAAGGGCGAATTGCGCATTTATACCACGCCGATCCCGGCGATGGACCGGCGCGTCTGCCTGATGCAGGACGTGCCCTACCGGATGCGGACAGTCATGAATGCGATGGGATACTTCCAGGTGCCGACCCTTTCCTACGTGCCGGAAGCGCTTTCCCCCAACGTGAACCTGACCGTGCAGAAAGAGGGCAAGAAGAGTGCCTGCCGCGTGGTGGTGGTGGCACCTCTCAACAAAGGGGTGAAGGGGACCTTGAAGCTGACAGCCCCGAAGGGGGTCACGCTCGCGAAGGACGTGTTAGCGATAAACCTCGAACCCGGAGCGCGCGTGGCCGAGGCGGTGACCTTCGACGGCTCCGCCGGGCGGGGCGAGTCAATTCGTGCCGAGTTGGTTCAGGAAGGCGGACCGGTTTTGGGCGCGAGCGTTCCGCTGGGATTGTAGTCTGTAGTCCTGACAGAGCCCTTTGGTATCGACCGGGGGCAGATAACGTGGCATGATAACATCCTACGTATGTACGGTTCCCTGAACGAGTTTTAATGAGGTTTGGCCGTTGAAGATGTTTATCAGACAGCTTATGTTTGCGTGTGTGGCTTGGCCGCTTTGCTTTGCGCAGGCGGACGATTTGGAGACGGCGCGTGCCGCGCTTCAGGACAAGCTGTACAGGATCGCGCAAGCACATGCTGAAAAGGCGCTTCGCGGGGGGGGGGCTGCTGAGAAGGCGCAGGCGCTGCTTGTCCTGCTGGAGGCGCTATCCAGCCAAGGCTATTATGCCGAGATGCTGACGCGTCTCGACGCGTTTGCCGAAGAGGTTCGGCAAGCGCCGTCGCCTGAGGCTTTCGGCTATTGGCGTGCGCTGGCCCTGTTGAACAGCGGGCGGCCTGCGGAGGCTTTGCGGTTGTCGGGGTCAGTCACTAACGCGCCACCTTTGTACGCTGATGCACTGCGGAGGATTGGTGCGCGCGCGAAGCAGGCGCTGGGCGATCTGCCGGGGGCGCTCACCCTTTTCGCAGAGGTTGACCAGTATTCGACCAATGCGTTGACGCGTGCGGCCAATGCGTTGGAGTGGGCGCTGGCGCTCGATCAGGCCGGTCGTGCCGATGCGGCCTTGGAAGTCCTGAAGATGCAGGCGCAGCTGCCGGGTGCCGCGGGCGCGATAAGCGACGGTGCCTTGATGCGCGGGCGCATTCTGATGCGGCAGGGCAAATCAGCCGAGGCGACGATGGTGTTCAGCCAATTGGCCATGAATGAGCGCGTGACGGAACAGGCGCGCGTTCAGGCGCTTGTGGAGATGAGTGTCTACGCGCTGAACGGTGGCAAGACCAATGAGGCGGTGGCTTACGCGAGGTCCGCCTGCGAGCGGGCGCAGCTTGTGGAAACGCGTCGGCTGGCGGGGTTCCGGCTGGGGGATTTGCTTGCAGCCGATCCGGGCACGATCGACGAAGGCGAGGCGCTTGTCAAAGCGCTTGTCCGAGAGTTCCCGGAGCATCCGGACTCGATGCGGGCGCAGCTGAAGCTCGCGGATTCGCTGCTGCAGGCCAAGCGCCCTGAGCGGGCTGCGGCCGAATATCGTATCTTCCTTGAGACCTATCCCTCATCGTCGCTGGATGTGGACGTTTTACAGGGGCGCGGTTGGGCGCTTATGCAACTGGGCCGCTTCACCGAGGCAGGCGGGGTTTTCCAGCGGGCTGCCGAGGTTGCTACGAACGTGTCGGTGAAGGCCGAGTGCATGTTCAAGCAGGGTGACGCGCTGTTGGCGGATTCGCGTTTTGCGGAGGCGTCACAAGTGTATGGTAAGCTTGTGGAGACCTTTCCGCTCTCTCTTTATGCTGATCGAGCGCTGTATCAGAGTGCGGACTGTTTGGAGCGTGCCGGCAAGCGTGCCGAGGCGTGCGGTCAGTTTCGTAAAGTGGCTGAGCTGTACCCGGACCGGGAGATTGCGCCCAAGGCGCTTTTGCGTCTTGCGACGCTACAGGCCGAGGCAGGAGATTTTGATGATGCGGTGAGCACCTACACCTCTCTTTTGGCCACGTTTAACCAGAAAAGCGTTCGTGTTGGCGCGTTCATGGGGCGAGGCAAAGTTCAGTATCGGACGTATCGTTTTGACGCCGCGATGCAAGATTTCGCAGCGGTCGCCGAGAACGATCCGGTGCGGCGTGATGAGGCGCGGTTCCTGTTGACCTTGTGCCTGTTCGGCATGGGGAGGGACAAGGAGGCGCGTGCGGCGGGGGCCTCATTTCTGCTAGACTTCCCTGAGTCGGACCGGCTTCCCGACATGATGCTGTGGCTTGGAAAATTCGATTTTAACCGGGGAAAGTATGAGGATGCGCGGCGCTTTTTCTTAGAGTATGTGACGCGGTGGCCGGGTAATCGCTGGGCGGACGCCGCGTTATTGTGGGCTGCGCGTGCGGCGTTCAATGTGGCCGATTTTACCGGTGCGGTCGAATTGGTGACGCGGCTGGTGCGCACGCATCCCCAGAGCCAGCGGGTTCCAGAGGCGTTGCTGGTGCAGGCCGACGCGTTGATGGAACTCGCACGTTTTGACGAGGCTGTCCTTTTGTTGGAACAGGTGGTCGCGCAAACGCCTGACAGCGAGTGGGGGAAGATGGCCCTGTTGCATAAAGGCGACTGTTTGTTCGCGCTCGGCGCGGATAACGGGGCGCGGTACGAGGAGGCGCTGGCGGCCTATCGCATGATGCTGGGGTATGCGGGGCTGACTCCTGCGCTGACCTTGCAGCTTCAGTTTAAGGTGGGGCGGTGCCTGGAGAAGATGAAGCGGTTCGACGACGCGATCGACCAATATTACGCCGAGGTGATGATCCGATATCAGGACGGGCGCGCACGCGGCGCATGGTATGACGAAACGAGCATGAGCCTGTTTGTGCGCGCGGCGTTCAACGTGGCCGAGTTGTATGAGCAGAAGGGGCAGCCCGAGCAGGCGGTGCGCATCTTGCAGCGGGTGGTTCAGACGGGCGTGCCGGGCGAAGAGGAGGCCCGTCAGAGGATCGAGCGGTTGCGGAAGAAAAAGGCAGGTGTGTCATGATGCTTATGCAAGGCGGGCCGGTTTTTTGGCTGATTGTGCTTTTGGGTGTCGCAGCCGTGGTGGTTTTCTTTGAAAGGCTGCTGCGCCTGCGGCGTGCTCAGATCGATTATGGCGATTTTTTGAAGGGTGTCTGCAATGTGCTGGAGAACGGCAACAGCGATGAAGCGATGATGATTTGTGAAGAAACGCCGGGACCTGTTGCGGCGGTTGTGCTGACCGCAATCCGGCATCGGCAAGGAACGCACGAGGCGATACGCGAGGCGGTCGACAACACGGGCCGTGCGGAGATTTCCCGGCTGGAGCGCCGGTTGGCGTCGCTGGCGATCACCTGTCAGATTGCGCCCTTGCTGGGGTTGTTGGGCACGTTGCTGGGTGTGATCCAAGTCATGTTGGTGGTGAACGAGCAGGCACCTATGGTTCAGAACACCAGCCTGACGGCGGGGGTGCTCCAGGCGCTGGTGACTACCGTGGCCGGGCTGGCGGTGGCTGTGCCGTGTCATGTCATGTACGCGATGCTGATGGTGCGCATCGAGCGGATCGTGTTGGACATGGAGGCCTCGGCTTCTGAGATCGTCGCCTATTTGACCAAGCAGGACACATCGATGCTAAGAGGGTGAGCCGATGGTTTCCGAACAAAAAGAGAGTTGGAGCAAGCAGATCAGGAGGCACCGCACCGTGTATCGGTTCGGCGGCATCTGGGCGCATGCGTTGCTGTCGGCGGTTCCATGGATCGATTGTGCCATCATTGCTGTTCTGGTGTTGGCTCTGAACGGGCGCATGGTGATCAGCCCAGGCGTGGTGTTTGATTTGCCTCGTGCCACCTTCCGTGAAGGGACGCATTCGGGATTGACGGCAATGATGATACCCGTCGCTCGTGACACGCCCGGAGGGGATGAGACGCTCATCTTTTTTGACGACGACCGCTATTCCACACGGGATGCTGAGCAGATGGCGATGTTGGCTGAACGCGTAAAAAGCAGGGTGACACTGGGTGTGCGCAGCGAACTGCTGCTCTTGGCCGACAAGCGGGTCCCGCACGGCGATGTGATGCGGTTTGTCAACGCGGTGCGCGAGGCGGGGGTGCAGCGGGTGAATGTGGCCGAGAAACCCGAGTGAGTCGGCTGCAAAGGGAACATGAGCATGGACGCGACGGTTGAGAAGGTTCAGCGATACCGGGCCAAGGCGGCTCGCCGGCCGCTCTTGTTCTGGTGGCAGGCGTTCCTTTTGCTTGGCGTGACGGCCCTCCTTTGGAGCCAGTTGCCGGTGGCAGCCCTCCTTCACGAGGTGCGCGTGATCCCGCCGCTTCCGGAAGCGCATGTGTCTTATGTGACCCTTGATCCGGCCTATGCGGCGCAAGTCTTCACGAAAACGATGATGGCGTGGACGCTTAGCGGTCAAGGCGGAAAGCTCGCGCCGGGCATTGACCTTGGAACCGTCGAGATGGAGGGCGCCATCCAGCCGCCCGAGTTTTTGGAACAGGGTGCCCGTTATCCAGGCTCGTGGCAGCCTGCGGCGGTCTATCCCTTGGCACAGCGGTTGCCCGAAGTCACTTTGCCCGCGGCCGCCGAAGCGCCAGTTTTCACGCGGTTGCCTGAAGTGCCGCACGGGCTGCGTATGGAGTTGGATCAGGCCTTGGTAACAGCCGCCTTTACCTTTCCCATGCCGAACGAGGACAAGGTGCCGGCGCATACTGGGCATTGCCGCTTCTATCTTGAGACTGAAGCCGACGGTGCCGTGGTGCATCTGCTGTTGCTCACGCCTCCAACGGAGTCGGTTGCGGTTTTTGAGCAGGCGCTTTTGCGCGGGCGGGCGCGGGGTGCCGCACGCGGGATTGTTGAGTTATTTTGGAAACACCCGGAACCATGAATAAAAGCTGGATCAATTGGTGCCTGCCAGGTGTCTTTGTCCTTGTCTGCGCGGGAGCGCTGGCCCTTGTGTTTGGGGCGAGGGAGGGGGCCATGGACAGGCTGATCACGCCAGAGAAGCGCGGTGTTCCGCTTCAGGTGGCCTGGCGTGTGCAGATGAAAGCCCGCCCTAACCGGCCCTGCGCGTTTGCGGGAGGATGGATCGTTTCCGATGCCGCCGGCGCGGTGACGGCTTTGTCGCACGAGGGCCGGCAGGTGTGGCAGACCTGCTTCTCCAATCAGGCGTTTGACTGTTCGGCGTCGGTGAGCGGAGATCGGGTGGTGGTCGCGGCCCAGCAAGGGGCGGTGGTCGGACTCAGCCTTGCCACGGGAGACGTGGTCTGGACACATCAGACGGAGGGGCGGTTTCAACATGCGCCGCTGACGGGAAGGTGCGCGGGAGAACCGGTCATCTGGATGGTTTCGCAAACAGATGGGCAGCTCACCTGTCTGCGTGTCAGCGATGGCTCGGTTGTGTGGCAGAGCGAGGCGACCAACCGGTGCGACGGTGAGCCGATCGCCTGGAAGGGGCGTATCGCGTACGGGAATTGCGATGGTGCCATTTATATTTTCGATGCCGAGAACGGCAAGTTGCAGGGCTCTGTGTTGGTGGGCGCGGATGACCAGATGGCCGGGGGGCTTCTGGCTCTGGCGGATGGGCGGCTGGTGGCGGGGACGCGTCAGGGAAACCTGGTGGTTGTGCAGGCCGCGACATTGACACGTGAGGCGCTGGTCAGCCTTTCGCAGAGTGAAGCGTTTGGCACGCCGGTTGAGGCGTTCGGAGGCCTTATAGCGATGGGGACACAGGAGGGCGAGGTTTGCTTCTGGCAGCGAGGCGAGACGGGGGTACAGCCTGCCGGGCGCATGTCCGTCGGCGGAGCGGTCAACGGGCTGCTCTCCGTCGGCGGTTGTCTTTACGTGTTGGCTGGCGGCGGAGTGAGCCTGTTTGACAAGGTCGGAGGTACGGCGGTGAGGCTTGCGATAGGCGACGAGGTCAGCGGGCTGGTGGCGGGAAGCGGGGGGGCCCTGGCCTGTGTGGCAGACCAGGCCGTCGTGTGCTTAAAGGGGGGCTGCAAATGAGTGGTGGCGCAGACGTGAGTGTGGATGGTGTTGTTCGAACCTTTACTGACCAGGGGTGCCTGCCTGTGGAGGTCTTGCGCGGCGTCTCGCTGCGTGTGGCGGCAGGCGAGAGCGTCGCCGTGACAGGACCGTCAGGCTCCGGCAAAACGACGCTGCTTCAGATCATCGGTGGCATGGATCGTCCGGATGCGGGTGAGGTGCGGGTCAACGGGCGTGAACTCGGCAGCTTAGACGAAGCGGCACGCACGCGATTCCGCAGCCGTGAAGTCGGTTTTGTTTTTCAGGGGCATCATCTGCTGCCGCAGTTGACGGTAGTGGAGAATGTGCTTGTGCCTGCGTGGGGCGCTGGGGTCCATGAGGAGCAACGCGAGCGGGCGGTTGTTTTGCTGAAGAGAGTCGGCTTAGGTGAACGGCTGGTCAGTTTTCCCGGGCAGCTCTCGGGAGGTGAACGCCAGCGGGTGGCTGTGGCCCGGGCCCTTGTGCTGTCGCCCAGCTTGATCTTGGCGGATGAGCCGACGGGTGCTTTGGACCAGACGGCGGCGCGGTCGCTGGTGGATCTTTTGCTGGAACTCAACGGTGAGCAGGGGACAACGCTGGTCGTCGTGACGCATGCGGAGGCCTGTGCGAACCGGATGGCCCGGCAGGTTTGTTTACGTGACGGACGGTTGGTTGTCGGTCATTAAAAGGCAGAAATTGAAAGGGACTGGAAATGACAGAGAAGGAAATTCTGAAGGTGCTTGAGGATACTGGCGCCTTGTTGAGCGGCCATTTTGAACTGCGTTCCGGGTTGCACAGCAACCGGTTTTTCCAATGCGCCAACGTGTTGCGCTATCCGCGCATCGCGGGGCTGCTTTGCGACGAACTTGTGAAACGCATGCATGCGGCCTTGACCGTCGGCAAGGTGGACGGCGTGATCTCTCCGGCGTTGGGCGGCATTCTTGTGGGCCATGAGGTGGCGCGCGCGATGGACCTGCGGTGTATCTTTGCCGAGAAGCAGGATAACAAGCTGGTGATGCGCCGTTTTGCCATGAAGCCGGGCGAGCGCTATGTGGTGGCCGAGGATGTGATCACGCGCGGCGGGCGCGTTCAGGAGACCATCGACCTCGTGAAGGCTGCGGGTGCCGAGGTTGCGGCCGTGCTGGTGCTGGTGGACCGGAGCGGCGGGCAGGCCTCGTTCAACCATCCGACCCTCTCGCTGCTGCAGATGGCACCGGAGGTCTGGGAGCCGGCGAAGTGCCCGCTCTGTGCGCAGAAAACACCCTTTGTACACCCGGGGTCATGATCCGCAGAGGCCTGCGAGGAAGCTCACTCGTGGGCCTTGATCTCACTCTGGCAGAGAGACCCCTCATTCGCATAGACGAACATGACAGCGGGAGCTTTTTCTTGAACCTGCACGCTGTCGCCGCCGGGCATCACGTTTCCGGGAACAACCCCTCGTAGTGTGGCATGGGCGTGAAAATTCCGCCGCTCTTCGCGTAATAATCCGCGTCTAGATTGAATACGCCTCGCTCGGTCTTGGACCACGCCGCGTCAGGGAAGGGGTGGTAGCTCCTCATGACACCCCAGTTCTTGTAGTTCTGGTGTCCGTTGGTCTCAATCAGCCCGAGGCCTTCAAGCCCTGGGAAGGAGGCCAGCCGCGCGGCCACATTCTTGTTCCACTCCACCAGAATCGGGTTGACGGTCAGGTCGGCACAGAAGCAGGGCACGCCCTTCTCATGCGCCACCTGGGCAATCTTCATGGTCATGCTCAACGTTTTCGCGATGGCTTTGAGCGCCATGGCCCGATAGCCCATTTCGATGCGCTTCAGAGCGTCTTTGTCCGTGTGCGCGCTTTCGTCGGCGGCTAGCCGCACGGGAATATCGCGCACGTCGAGCTCGACTTCTTCGTCGAACGGCTCCTCGATGATCGCGACCTGATCGAACGCGCCGATCTTCTTGATGTGGTCGATCAGACGCAGCAGCGTCTCCTTCTTTTCGTAACGTCCGTTCGCATCGAAGTAGTAGGGTAGCTTGCCGCTCTTCGTATAGGGCGTGCGGCAGCTGTCGAGCGCCGCGTGGATCGCGCTCACGCGGGCCATGTCTTTCTCCAGCATCTCGGCCTGCGTGCCCTTCTGGCCGATCTTGATCTTCATGAAGAATGATCCGGCCTGGACAGCCTGCTTGATCTCCTCAATCGGAATCGTGTAGGCCATCAGCGGAATCGAAGCTGCCTTGGAATGGTGCTGCGACAGTGCGGGCTTGTACGCTGCAGGAATCAGCCCGTCAAAGGTCGTGATGCCGTTTTCCTTGGCGAAAAGCAGCCAGGCCGCATTGTCCACTCCAACCAGCGCGTTCAGCGCAAACGTCTGGCGCAGCCGCGGCATGCCGGTGATCTGCTTGCCGTATTCGTAGACCTCCTTGAATAGCTCGTCGTTCAGCGCGACCGGATCAGTGAAGGTCCGGCCTTTTACAAGTTTAAGCGCGTACGCGGTCATCGCGAACATCAGCGCGTTGCCGCCGGCTTCGGAGTTCGCCGCGAACACCTTGGCGTCGCTCCAGAGCGTGCTGTGCGTGCAAAGGCCGATGCCGCGCTGGCCGCTGGTGCTGCGGATCATCGCCGCGCTCTGCCAGATGTTGGTGAGGTAGCCGCCCTTGAACCCGAACGGCCGCAGCAGCGGCTCGCGCTCGAACTCGCAGCCCGTGTCGGCCACCGTGATCCGCTTGGCGGCGGGTCTCGCCGCCACCGCAGGCTTCGCTGTCACGCATCCGCCACCCGCCATCACGGTACCCGCCGCCAACGCCGCCGTCTTCATAAATTCGCGTCGTTTCATGGTTGCCTTTTTTGTCGAAGGAATCGAGGGAATCGACAAATTCGATTGAATCGATTCTGTCGATTATCTCGATTCTGTCGATATTCCGTATTTCGCGATCTGCGCCGCATAAAAATCGCCGTCGCGCTTGATCCGCTGCACCGCGAGCGTGCGGCGTTCGCTCTCCGGCAGAGCCTGCTCTTCTTTCGAGAACAGCTCCCACTCGCAATGGACCGAAGTGGGCCCCGTGATCTTGAGCTCCTTCAGCAATTTGAAGTACTTGTCCCAAGGCACCATGCCCTCGCCCGCGAACAGGTCTTCCGGCTGCCACTTGCCTTTCACCTTAGCCCAGGCGAAATCCTTGAGGCAGGTGCTGCGGATGTAAGGCGCGATCAACCGCAGCGCCACACTCCACGAGCCGCCGGACTCTGCCACCGCGTGCCGGATATCGTACTGGCAGCCGATCCACTGCGGATCGAGCCCTTTGAGCATGGAGTAGATGTCCCACACCGGTCCGCCGAACAGGCCGTCGCCCCACGCATAGTGATTCTGATAGCACCCGGTGATCCCGCACTTCTTGCTGAGCGCCTCCAGAGCCGCCATCTGCTTGTGATTCTTTTCGATGGAG
>JBBRJN010000071.1:0-9809 GCA_038219365.1 Kiritimatiellia bacterium
AAACTGAAGCATACGAATCTGTGACCACTCGGCACCGAACTGCCGGATTCCAGCTGCCGTCCATGCAAGGCTTAACAACGTTGCGAGCACGAAGCCTGTGTGCTGACAAATACTCCGCGGCGTTTCATCAAATCTCTGGAACAGCGGCCGCGGGCGCGGACGCCGCGTAGAGGCGCGACAGCACCGCCCGGTCCATTGCCACAAACGTCTCGGGCCTGAGTCCCGCCAGCGTCGTGCCGGAAGGCTTCACCCACAAGGTGTCCGCTGTCTTGCACGAGGTGTTCCCGCCACCCGCCTTGACATACTCCACCGTTCCGAACGCGTGAGACAACTCTGTGATGGTCGCGAGAATATCCATGCCGTCGCTTTCCTAAAGTTTGTTTTTAAACCGGGGGGCGACAACCGCCGCCCTCCGGCTCGTGTTGCGCTTACCGCTTCGCCAACACGCTGGCCTCGTAAGCCTTGACCTCTTTGAGCCACTCCGTATCCAGCGGCACGTCTTCGGCCGCGCAGAAAGCGTCCCAGATCGCGCCGAACGGCATGGTCTTCGCGGTCTCAGTCCAAGCCAAGCGCGAGGTGTGGTCGCCACTGATTTCCGCACCCTGCATCAGCTTGAGCGGCTCAAGCATCGCATAGAGCAGCGCCTTCTGCATGGCCCGCACGCCGATCACCCACGCCGCGATACGGTTGATGCTTGCATCGAAGTAGTCAAGGCCGATATGCACGCGCTTGAACTGATCCAGACGCACCAACTCTTGCGCGATGGCGATCAGCTCATCGTTCACGATCACCACGTGATCGCTGTCCCAACGGACCCCGCGGCTCACGTGCAGCAGGATTTCCGGCACGAACAGCAGGCAGGAGGAAAGCTTATCGGAGATCACCTCGGTCGGATGGAAGTGGCCCGCATCGAGCGTCAACACCTTCTGGTTCTTCACGGCGTATCCCATGTAGAACTCGTGCGACCCGACCGTATAACTTTCGCCGCCGATGCCGAACAGCTTGGACTCCACGGCGTCGAGCATGTACTTGGGATCAAGCTTCTCCGCAAAGCAGGCGTCCAGCGAATCGTTGAGGATCTTGCGGGGCGTGCCGCGGTCCGCCGGGATGTCCTTGTAGCTGTCCGGAATCCAGACGTTGTTCACGCAGGGTGAACCCAAGGCCTTGCCGATCGCCGCCGCGATGCGGCGCGTGGCGATCGTGTGCTTGATCCAGAAATTGCGGGTCTTCTTGTCACGGCTGGAGAGCGAGAAGCCGTTGAACATCGGATGCGAGAAAAGCGTGGGGTTGAAGTCCATGCCCAGCTTGTTCTTTTTGGCCCAGGCGATCCAGTTCTTCATGTGCTCGGGCAGCAGCTCGTCGCGGTCAACCTTCTGGCCCTTCTCGAACTCCGCGTAGCAGGCATGCACGTTAACGCGATGTGAACCGCCAACCAGCGAGAGCACAAACTCGATGTCTCCACGCAGCTCTTGCGGGGTACGCGCACGTCCGGGATAATTGCCCGTGGCCTGAATGCCACCCGTCAAATCGCCTTCGGGATTCTCGAAGCCGCGCACGTCATCTCCCTGCCAACAGTGCAGCGAGACCGGAATCTTCAGCAGCTTCTTCAAGGCCGAGTCCACGTCCACGCCCAGCTCCGCATACCGTTCGCACGCCAGCTTGAAGGCGGTCTCAATGTTCTTTTTGCTCATGGAATACCTTGCTCCTCTGTTGTTCCCGGACAACCGGAAACGGTTTTCACGCTTTCCACCCGGCCACGGGGCGCACACGCCACCCCCCCTCCCCGGGCAAAGCATTGACGAATGAAGGCAGTATACGTGAATCGCTTCGCCTGTTCCAGCCTGATTTTGCACCCAAGGCGTGCGTCTCTGGTTCAGAACTACGGATTGCGCGGCTGAGAGTTGTGGCCATTCTCACGCTGCCACCCTCTCTTTCCTGGTTTACGATTAAGAAAGTCCTCAATCCGATAGAATGATTGTAATGCGTTACCGCAATGCCCTGCGGACGTTTCGGGGATCCGTCCAGTGGCGTCCCGTCCGCGTCACCCTTCCCGGCGTGTGTGGCCACGTCCGGAGTGAACGGAGAGTCATGATATGCTCCGTCACGGACAGAACAGTTCGCGGTAGCGCGGCGCCCAGTAGGTCAGAAAGAGATCCGCGCCCGCGCGCTCCAGCGCCATCAGCGACTCGCGCACCATGCCGTTGAGGTCTCCCCAACCACGCTCCGCCGCCGCGATCAACATGCTGTATTCGCCGCTCACATTGTAGGCCGCCACCGGCAGCTCCGTGCGTTCGCGCAGTTTGGCGAGCACGTCCAGATAGAAGAGCGAGGGCTTGACCATCAGGATATCGGCGCCTTCGTCTTCGTCGAAATCGGATTCGCGCAGCGCCGCCCGCAGGTTGCCGTAGGAAGCCTGATACCCTTTGCGGTCGCCCGACGACGGCGCGGAGTTCTCGGCATCGCGGAACGGACCATACATCGAGGAGGCGAATTTGGTCGAATAGGCCATCAGCAGCGTCTGCTCAAACGCGTTCTCCTCCAGCGCGGCCCGGATTGCCGCCACCTGCCCATCCATCATCGCGCTGGGCGCCACCACATCTGCGCCAGCCGCCGCATGCGACACCGCCACGCGCGCCAGCAGCCCGGTCGCCGCGTCGTTGTCCACCTGGCCCTGCCTGTCGAGCGGACCGCAGTGCCCATGGCCCGTATAGGCGCACAGGCAAACGTCCGTCATTACCACCAACTCGGGGAACGCGCGCTTGATCGCAGGAACCGCCCGCTGCACCACGCCACGCTCGTCAAACGCGCCGCTGCCGCCCTCATCTTTTTCGCCTTCGGTCTGGCCGAAGAGCAACACCCCCCCGATGCCTTGTTCGGCCACCGGCTCCAGCGCACGCAGCAGTTCATCGACGCTCAGCCGGTTCTGCCCGGGCATAGCCGCGATCGGCTCGCACCGGCCCTCGCCCTCGACCACAAACACGGGCCAGACAAACTTCGACGGCGGCGGCACCGGCGTGTCGAATAAGCGACGTATGGCAGGCGTTCGGCGCAAGCGGCGCAAACGGACCTCTGGAAAATGCATAGACACCTCAATCAGGGATAAACAGGACCTGTCCGACACGGATGGACGACGGGTTGGAAAGTTTGTTGGCCTTCATGATCGACTCCACACTCTTGTTGTACCCCCGCGCGATTTCAGAGAGTGTTTGTCCACGTTCGACCTTGTGTTCGTACCCGCCCCGCCCGGGGGTGGCCGCACCCCCTGACGTTCGCGTGGCACCCGCCGCGCCAACGGCTGCAACTGACGCGGCCCGCGCCGCATTAATGTCCGCCTGCTGCCGCGCGGCAATCTTCTCAATGCGCCCCGCAAGATCGTCCGTGATCTCCTTTTTCAGGGACTCGCGCTCCGTGCGGATGAGCTGCATGTCGCGCCTCAGAGCGGCAAGGTCATCCTGCGACCGCGGCGAGGCGCTCAGCTGAGCCTCCATCCTCGTCAACCGTGCATCCTGTAGTTCCTGCGTGCGGCTGAACGCGGCCATCTGCTCCGACAACTGGCGGAACTCCAAGCTCATCTGTTGCGTGCTCATCGCGATCCGCGCAACGTCTGGATCTTTTTTCTGCGGCTGCTCGAAAATCGAACCTTCAAACAGCGGTCCGGCGCATCCCGAAACAACCACCGCGCCGCACACGACACCCGCCTTTATGATCCTCTTCACGTCCGCACCCCCTTCGCTACGCACAAGGCAAAAAGTAAAACACCAGCCATACGGCAAAAGCCAGGAATAAAAAAACCAAAAAGGACCGGCGCCGATCTTCGACAATGTCGTCGGATGAGGTCCGCCGCAACTGCCGCATGCCGCCCGCCGAAATGTAGTGAAAGAGCTTGGGGCGTCCGCGCTCCAACGTGGGGCGCTTACGCTTGCTGAAAAAATGTTTGTTTCCGCGGGAGTCCTCGCGCACATCCAGACGCCAGGAAACCATCGAGGCCGGCCCCGCCCCACCGCCCACGAAGACGCTGGAAGTCCTTGCTTTAAGAATGCGTTTTCCCTCTTTCAGCGACATGCCTACCCCGCTCAAGGAACAATGATGATTTGCCCAGCCCGGATACGCCCGTCCGGGTCAATTCGCGTACGGTTGGCGTCGCGGATCTTCCTCCAGTGCGTGGAATCCCCATAAAACTTTTCGGCGACGCGGAACAGCGAGTCGCCCGGCTGAACCACATAGGTCCGCTGCTCGCCACTGATTTTCGAAGCCTTCTCTTTTTTATCCTCTTTCCCGAAAATAGAGAGCGCGGACAGGGTCGATTTTCCGTGCTTGTCCGGCTTGTCCGAAACATCCTCCTTCGTCACTGCTGGCGGCGTCTCGGGCGCCCCTTCCAGGCGAGTCTGAACTTTCCGCATCATCACCTCGGTGGAGGGCACGTCAACCAGCGGTTTACGCCCCGCCTCGCGACTGCCGCCCGCCGCCATGGCCGCGGCCTCTTCGCGGAGGGCTCGCACCGTCTTCGCGTCGGTCTTTGCGCCCGGCTTTTCGGCTTCACCCTTTTTCACCGCCTCCTCGATCCGCTTGCGGATCGGCTCGGCTGATTCGGGAACGGTCTCGCTGACCCTCATCTTAGTCAGGATGCCCCGCAGCCTCTCGTTGTCGCCGCGCAACTCCGCAACGTCCTTGTCTGAGGCCGCCTTCCCTTCTAGCAGAACCGACTTCTCGCCCTCCAACGTCGTAATGATCCGGTTGAGGCGCTCGGTCTCCTTCAGCAGATGCGCCTGTGAGATCCCCTCCACCGAATCGCCCACCTTTTTCAAGATCTGGGGCGCAAGCAACTGCTCGGCGATCCGGATGCGATCTTGCGCCAACGTGCTCTTTTCCGACTCTGGACGCAGGTACAGGTACTGCTTGTAATGATAAATCGCGCCGACGTAATCCTCGTCGTGATCGTGCAGCAGCGTCGCGAGCTGAAAATGCGCAGAATACGACCGGGGCTCCTCGATCAGCACCTTGTTAAAGAGGCGGATCGCCTCTTTGATATCCCCCGATTGCTCAGCGTTGAAGGCCTGGCGATACAACGCCGACCCTCTCTCGGCACTCTCCGCTGCGGCGGGGCCAGACTTGGAGCAACCCAGTCCACACAGCAGAAGACAGCCACACAAAGGTGTCAAAAACACTCGAAACATCCAGATACCCTTCCGAAAATGAAAAGCATTTTCATTCATTTTTCGTTTGGTTTATGCGGTTGGCTCGCCTATCATTAACCCCCGGCTCAAAAAAACTGGCGAGGATGCGTTCCAACCGCTTCTATACTGTCAAAAATGAATAGACCCGTATTTTACTTAACTCCCTGCGAATGACCACAGAAAACGAGAAAAACTTTTGGTGTGCCGCACAGGTTTGCCTCGGGCCGTCCGGGTGCCTGAGTGTCATCATGCCGGTCTTCGGCCTTGAGACCGTCATTGAACACAACATTGAGATCGTCTGCGAACTGTTGCAAGGCAACCTGCCTTATGAGGTGATCCCCGTCGATGACGGCAGCTGCGACAATTCAGCTGAGGCCCTTCGCCGTGCCGCCGCGAACGACCCGGAGCATGTGCATCCGGTCTTCGTAAAAGTCAACGCCGGCAAAGGAAACGCGCTCAAGCGCGGCTTTGCAGCCTCCCGCGGCTCGCATATCCTGTTGCTCGACGGGGACCTCGACCTCTCGCCCGCGCGCATCGGCACCTTTTTCGACATCATGGCCGCGAAGCGGGCGGCCATCGTCATCGGCTCCAAGCGGCACCCCGACTCGGTCATCGACTACCCGTGGCACCGCCGCCTTGCCAGCGGAGTCTACTACGGCCTCGTGCGCCTGCTCGTCGGCTTGCCTGTTTCAGATACCCAAACCGGCATGAAGCTCTTCACGCGCGAAGCCCTCGGCTGGGCCTTCGAGCGGATGTTGGTCAAAGCCTTCGCCTTCGACCTCGAAGTCCTTTCCATCGCCCACGCCAAAGGCTTCACCGTCGCGGAAGCCCCGATTGAAATGCATTTCGGGCAGAAAGTCGGCTGTCTCTCATGGCATAATGTCGAACAGGTGATGCACGATACGCTCGCCATCTTTTACCGCCTGCGCATCCTGCGCTATTATGGCAGCGTCGAGGTGGCGCCTCCCGCCGAAAGCCCCCTCTTTGTCTCCGTCGTGATCGCCTGCCCCGCGCCAAGCCCCTACCTCACCGAGTGCCTCACCGCCTTGGCGCACCAAACCTATCCGCACTTCGAGGTCATCGTGCTTCCCGACGCGCCCGCCGTCCTCGGCACCTATCCCTTTGAACTGCGCATGCTCCCGACAGGAAAGACCCGCCCCGCGGAAAAGCGTAACGCCGGCATCCGGGCAGCACGCGGCGAGATCGTCGCTTTTATCGACGACGATGCCTTCCCCGTCGCCAACTGGCTGGAACATGCCGTCAAATACTTCACGCTGCCAGATGTCGGCGGCGTGGGCGGCCCTGGCGTCACGCCCGGCAACGACCCCTTCCTCGCCCAAGCCGGAGGCCTCGTCTACACCAACCGCTTCGTATCAGGCAATTTCCGCTGGCGCTATATCGGCGACCGCGTGCGCCCGGCGGTCGATGATGTTCCGAGCTGCAACCTCTTTGTGCGCACCGATGTCCTGCGGGCCCTCAAGGGGTACCGGACCGATTTCTGGCCGGGAGAGGACACCATCCTCTGTTCGGACATCGTGTTCGGCCAAAAGAAGCGCATCGTCTACGACCCGTGGGTCCTCGTTCACCATCACCGCCGTCCGCTCTTTGGCCCCCATCTGCGCCAGATCGGGCGCTATGCGCTGCACCGCGGCCACTTCGCGAAGCGTTTTCCAAAAACGTCGCTGCGGCTGAGCTACCTGGTCCCTACCTTTTTCGTCATCGGCCTGGTCGCTGGCGCGCCGCTCGCAGTCCTCCATCCCTGGCTCCGCATCGCCTACCTTTCGGCCCTGGCGACCTATGGTGCCGTGACACTCCTCTCCTCGTTCAGCGTCAATCCCGTCATGTGGTTAACGGTATGGCTCGGCGTGATGGCCACCCACCTCGTTTACGGCATCCGCTTCTTCCAGGGCCTCGTCACGCGCCGCATGCCGTGCGAGGTCGCCACCTTCGACCATCCCGCCGAAAAGGATGGGAAATGAAGGGCCGAATCGGATTGGTGATAAAGGAAAAAACCATGCGCCTGACAACCTGCCTGTATCTCGCCTTCGCAACCTCCTTGCTTTCCGCACAGACGCCCAAGCCTGCGGACGCGGCCAGTGTTTCCCTCGAAACGGTTGCCCTTGCCATCCGGCAGGCCGACAAAGCCCACCCGCTGCTCTTCGCCGACGCTTCCGCCTTCAAAGCCCTGCGCGAACAGACTGCCACTACCGACCTCGGAAAACAGGCCTTGGGACGGATACTCTTCGAGGCGGACCAGATCCTGACCGTCAAGCCCAGTGCCCGCGAAATGGAGGGGCGCCGGCTGCTCGGCATCTCGCGCCGGACCCTTCACCGCGTCTCGACCCTAGCCATGGCCTACCGCCTGTCCGACAAACCCGCCTACCTTGAGCGCTGCGCCGCCGAAATGCGCGCCGTCGCGGGGTTTACCGACTGGAACCCCTCGCACTTCCTCGACGTGGCGGAGATGACACTCGCCATGGCCGTCGGCTATGACTGGCTCTACAACGATCTCGACCCGGCCACCCGCAAAACCGTTGGCGACGCGATACTTGAAAAGGGCCTTCGGACCTCGCTCAAGACAACCGGGTGGGTCAAGGCCAGCAACAACTGGGGGCAGGTCTGCCACGCCGGCATGCTGGCCGGGGCTCTTGCCCTGATGGATCAGCAAGAGCCGCTCGCCGTCGAGATCGCCCACCGCGCCATCACCAACCTGCCCCGCTCGATGCACGCTTTTGAGCCGAAAGGCTGTTACCCCGAAGGCCCCGGCTACTGGTCCTACGGCACCGACTTCAATGTGCTGGCGATCGCCCTGCTCGAAGGTGTCCTCAAATCGGACTACGGCTTAACCCGCCTGCCGGGCTTCACTGCCACCGCCGAATATCCGGATCTCGTCACCGGCCCCTCTGGCATGACCTTCAACTACGCCGATGGCGGTATGGGCCGCGGCACCGACTGCGCCTCCTGGTGGTTCGCAAAACGCTTCAACCGCCCCGACATCCTAGCGTATTTCGAAAAGGCCGCCTTCGCCGAACACTGCGCCGACCGTGCCCCCCTGGCCGGCGAACAGCGCGCCAACCGCCTCTTTGCCTTCACGCTCTTCTGGCTCCAGCCCCTGCCTGACGGACTCGCCCCGAAAGCGCCCCTCACCTGGTCATCCGGCGGCGAGGTGCCGATCACGATCCAGCGCACCTCATGGGACAACGCCAAAGCGCTCTTCGTGGGCCTCAAGGCCGGCTCGCCCTCGGCCCCGCACGGACACATGGACGCCGGCTCATTCGTGCTGGACGCGGACGGCGTCCGCTGGGCCTACGACCTCGGCATGGAGAACTACAACCGCATCGAATCGCGCAAGATGGATCTCTGGAACTCGAAGCAGACCTCGGACCGCTGGCGCATTTTCCGCCTGAGCAGCCACAGCCACAACACACTCGAGATTGACGGCCAGAACCAGCTCGCAAAAGGCAAGGCAACGGTCATATCTTTCCGCGAAGGCCCTGAATCCGAAGCGGTGCTGGACCTCTCACCCGTCTATACCAACGCCTCGCAGGTGACCCGTACCGGCACGCTGCTGCCCTCCGGCGAGTATGCCCTTACCGATACGCTCAAAGGCCTTAAGCCAGGGGCGCGCGTGCGTTGGGCCATGATGACCAAAGCCACGCCCGATGCCCAGCGCTCAGGCAACCTGCTTCTGCGCGAAGCGGGCAAGCAGCTCCGCCTCTCGGCGCTCCACGACCCCGCCACGACCTGGCAGACCTGTGACGTGGCCAAGCCGCAAAATGAGTGGGACTCCCCCAACAAAGGTGTGGTCAGGGTCAGCTTCGAAGCCGTGGCCCCCGCCTCGGGTGAACTCACCCTTTCCGTTCTCTTCACCCCCGGCGGGGTCGCGCTGAAACAACACGACCTCCACCCTTGACACGGCCGCTCTCAATTTGTAAGGTAAACCCTTTCTGAAACCGCAAGAGGACTACTATGCTTGACGCATCCGATCTCCGCAAAGGGGGCAAGATTCAGTTAGACGATGGCCAGCCCTACCTGATCACCGACTTTGACTTCAGCAAGCCGGGCAAGGGCCAAGCCATTTACAACTGCAAGCTCAAGAACATGCTGACCGGTTCGACCATGAGCCGCAGCTTCCGCTCGAACGACAAGTTTGACAAACCCGAACTGATTCAGCAGCCGCTGCGCTTTTCCTATGAGAACGCCGGGCACTACGTCTTCCAGAACGCCGATTTCGAAGAGGTCATGATCTCCGAGTCTGTCCTTGGCAAAAACAAATTCTTTCTGACGGACGACATGCCGATCGACGCGCTCTTCTTCAACAACCAGGTCATTGAAGCCGAGCTGCCAAACCTCGTCGAGCGTAAGGTTGTCAAGTGCGACGTCGGCGCGAAAGGCAACACTGCGGTCGGCAAGGTCACCAAACCCTGTACCGTTGAGGGTGGATACGAGTTGGCCGTGCCACTTTTCGTGAACGAAGGCGACACCATCCGCATCGATACCCGCACAGGGGATTATGCGGACCGCATCCGCAACTAAAGCGCTAGGTTAGCAGAGCCTCTAGACGTGCAAGGTTTTTCGACAAACCGCTTGCATCTGAGCAGCCGGAAGAGTACAAACAAGGCCGTTTAAAACGCG
>JBBRJN010000072.1:0-9800 GCA_038219365.1 Kiritimatiellia bacterium
GAAGGTGGAGGGGACGGGGTGCTACCATGTGGTAAGCCGGATCGTGGACCGGACGTTCAGGTTGGACGACGGGGAGAAGGAGATTTTCAGGCGGATGATGCGCAAGGCGGAGGCGTTTTCCGGCGTGCGGGTGTTGACCTACGCGATCATGTCGAATCACTTTCACCTGCTGGTGCAGGTGCCCGTGCGGGGCGAGGTGGGCGAGGCGGAACTGCTGCGCAGGATGACAGTTCTTTACGGGACGGACTATGTCGTGGGCAGGACCGCGCAGTGGGCTGAGTGGCGGAAGAACGGCGCGGCGTATCTTGCTGATGCGGAAAGGGATAGGCTGCTTGAGCGGATGGGCGATGTGAGCGCGTTCGTGAAGACACTGAAGCAGCGCTACAGCATGTCGTACAACGCGCGGCACAAGCGTTCGGGCACGCTGTGGGAGGAGCGCTTCAAGAGCGTGCTGGTCGAGAACGGCGAGAGCGCGAAGGCGGCGGTGGCGGCGTATATTGACCTGAATCCCGTGCGTGCGAAAATTGTTGAAGACCCGAAGGATTACCGCTGGAGCGGCTATGGCGAGGCGTGCGGCGGAGGGAAGGCCGCACGCGAGGGACTCATGACGGTTCACGATTCGCGGCACTACGAGCAGCCCGGCGCGTGGCGGCACGTCAGCGCACGGTACCGCGTGCTGCTCTACGCCGAGGGCGAGGAGCGCCGGGCGGCCTACGGCGGACGGGTCGTGCGCAAGGGCATCGCGACGGCGGAGGTCGACAAGGTGCTCGAAAGCAACGGGAAACTTCCCCTGCCTGAGATCCTGAGGTGCCGTGTACGGTACTTCACGGACGGCATGGCGATCGGGGGCAAGGCCTTCGTGGAGCAGGTTTTCAACGATAACAGGCTGTTTTTCGGCCCGAAACGCAGGGACGGGGCCCGGAAAATGCGGTTCGGGGATTGGGGGGAACTGCGGACGGCCCGCGCGTTGCGGGTGGATGCGGTGAGCCTGCCGCTGACGACATGATACGCAGTGTGAGGTTTAGTGGAAGTCTGCAAAGAACGGCTACGTCGGGGATGGGTCTTACGTGTTCGCGACCGGACGAGGCACGCGTTGTGGCAGAAGGGTTGTTTACCCCAAATCGGATTAAGCGAAACCGACGGATTTACAGCCCTGCTATGTTCTGCTATTATTGCTCACTGTTTACTTGATTAAGCGTAGCGTCCCTTGGATCGGCAAACAGTGAGGAGTCGGCCATGTCGAATTTAGATCATGAACTGAGCAGCATCAACGTCAAGATCAACCGTTGGCACACCGTTGAGCACCTGATCTTTGCCCTCGCTGCGCTGTTAACCGTCTGGGTTGTGCTAACGGGGCTCGATGTTTGGTTGCGCCCGCGCTTTTACGGGCGGATCGCGTTATCTGTGACGCTCATTGGACTCGTGTTCGCCGCGCTTGCGTGGCTCGTCAAAGTTTTCAACCACAAGCGGTCTCCAGCCGCAGTCGCCGCGTTTCTCGAAAAGCAATTTCCGCAGCTTGACAACCACTTGATCAACCGCGTCCTTTTCGCGAATGAATCCTCGCAATCCTCTTGGCTCAAGACTTATCTCAGCGAGGGCGTGCCGGGCTTCGCCGCACTTCCTCTCGACGAGATTAAGAGCAAGAAGCTCCGCAAACGCGGCGCGGGTGCCGTGGCCGCAGCCCTGCTTGCGCTCATCGTGCCGGCCTTTGTGCTCGGCAACGCGTGGACGGTCGCCATGCAGCGTGTGGCCAACCCGTTCTCGCGTCTCGCTCCGCCCACCTTTGCGACCATTCTTGCCGTGACACCCGAAAACAAGACGATTGTCCAAGGCGCGGGCATCAACCTCACGGTCAAGGCCTCCGGGCGTGCGGGCCAGTTCATCGACGTTGACCTCTTTCCAGCGGATGATAAGCGTTCCACCATCCGCGTGGGGCAGTTCAAGGCCACCGGCGGCGAAGAGGAGTTTACCTATCGTGTTTCGAAGATCGCCACGTCACTCGACTACCGC
The DNA here is from genome assembly GCA_038219365.1 of Kiritimatiellia bacterium. GTDB lineage: Bacteria > Verrucomicrobiota > Kiritimatiellia > RFP12 > UBA1067 > JAHFSX01. The sequence goes on from JBBRJN010000072.1 coordinate 2,011, forward strand.
TTCAAGGTCGGCGATGCATACCCGACCGATAAATACACCGTCAATACTGTGCCTCCGCTGGCCCTCACCGGCCTGAAAATCAAGATTACGCCTCCCGTTTACACCGCGCTCGAGCCTCGTACGTTCGACGGGCTCACCAATGCGCTTGTTATTCCGACCCACTCCGAAGTCACTTTCCTGGCCACCTGTAACCGCCCCGTGATCGCGTCCGAGGTCGTTTTCGAGAAAGCCAACCTGACCCTCACCCCTGGCACCGACAAGGCATGCTGGTCGGGTTCCGTCGTGATCGACGAGGGCGGCCTGTTTCAGGTCACGGCCAAGGACAGCCTGGGCTTGGAGATGCGCGTGCCGGTCCGTTTCGAATTGCGCGAGGACCGGGCTCCCGGCATCCGGCTGATCACGCCTGCGGGCGGCAAGGCGGTGTTGCCCCCCAACGCTGTGCCGGTGGTGCAATTCGAGGTTTCTGACGAATATGGGTTGGGCGTGGTCCGTCTCGAGGTCGTGGATAAAAGCGCCAAAGCAGCGGTCGAGGGCACCGTGCTTAAAGAGTGGAACATGAAAGGGTATAAGACCTTCAACGTGCGGTGGGACGGAAAGATGGAAGATGTCGGCGGCTCCTCGGCGCTCCGCATCGTCGCCTGCGACAACTGCACCGCCGGTGAACCGAACCGCGCTGTCAGTCCGCTGATCAGGTTCGATTTGGGAACCGTCTCCGCACAGCTCAAAAGTGAGAACCAGCAGCGTGCCGAGGCCCGTAAAACCATTGGCGAACTGGTGGCGAGGCAGCGTGCCGTCCTCACCTCAACCACCCGCCTGCAGGCCGGCCTGCCGACCTTCGATGAACAGCCTTGGAAAGAGATCACAGACAAGCAGGCCGAAATCCGGGCCTATGCCGCCACCCTGCTGAAAACCAAGGATGCCGCTGTCGGAACGGCGCGCATCGCGCTCGGCAAGGCGCTGAAAGAGCCCATGCCGGAAGCTGTTTTGCGTCTCACCCGCATGTCGACCGGCGCTGCTGAAGGGCGTGTCGAAAACGCCAAACTCGCGGTTGCCGCGCAGAACACGGTGCTGCGCCTGCTTTCGCAAGCCGACGACAATATGAACAAGGGCGAGATGTCGCAGGCAGCTGCCGGTGTGCTCGCCATGCTCGAAGGCATCCGCAAGGGGCAGGTCTCCAACCTGGGAGTCACCCTGAAGTCCGTCAAAAACACGGTGGAATTGCCGCAGGCCGTTGTCGATCATCAAGACCGCCTTGCACAGGACATGGAGGCCATGATCGGCTTCTGCAACTCTGAATCGAAACAGGATCGCGACGACGAAGAGTTTGGCAAGCTCATGGCTAAGATCGCCGCCAAGGCGGGCGAACTCAAGCTCCATCCCACGATGGTCAATATCGCGGAGGTTATGGAATCTCCGAAATTCGCCGACTCCGTGCCGCCGCAGCAGACCGTCACCAACGGCATCGCCATGCTCATGGACTTCCTCAAGGAGTGGCGCGAGACCGATACCAAAGAGAAGACCGAAGATGCAGTCGCGGTCATCAAGGACGCCCGGCAATCGATCAAAAAAATGCAGGATCTCCAGACGAGTGTGGTCGAAGCCTTGCGCGAAACCGGCAGCCAGGGCGACAAGACGGAGAAGCTCAACGAGGACCTTCTCGAAGAGGTCGTGGAACTCAAGGCCAATATGGCGCAAGCCATGCTGAAAGTCGCTACGGATCTTCAGGCGCTGCCCGAATTGGACTCCGTCAACGAGCTGGTCACCGACACCTTCCAAACGTATGAGGAGATGAAACAAGAAGAGGGCTCCGGCACGAACGCCGTGACAGAGCTTGGCCTTCAAAAAGAGGATTTTCTGCTCGACCTCCTGACCAAGACGGGGCAGAAGGCGGACGAGATGGAAGTGTGGCTCATGGCAAAGGCCGACAGTGTCAAGCGCAACACGGAGCAGATTGACAAGGAGGAGATGAAAGCCCCGATTGGCCAAGTCACCATGCCGGAGGAGTTGCAGGACATCATCGGCGATCTGATGGATCAAGAGGAAGAGAAACAGAAGGAAGCCGACGACTCCACCACCAATCAAGGCGACGCCAACCCCGACTCGGGCTGGGGTATCGCCGAGGGCGAGTTTACCTCCTTCGGCGCTTCGGGTAAGTCGGGCAATGAACGACCCGAGCACAAGGACCAGGACGGGCGTTCGCAGGTCGGGCGCGCCGGCATGTCCGATGGTGAAGTCATGGCCCGGTCCGGCAAGGTCAATGCGGGTGACAAGAACATTGACAAGCGCCGGACGCAAGACTCCAACCAGTCCGGCGACGTCGAAGAGGAAGGCCACTCGGATGCTGTGGCCACCGGCGGCGGCAAGAACTCCGGCTATTCCCAGGACAAGGGCATGGAAGGCGGCGAAGGTGCCACGCGCCGCGACTCCAAAGTGGACGAGGCCAAGGCTGACAACACGCGTGCCCAGATGACCCGAAATGCCGAAGCGGTCTACGCGCAAGCCCAGCTTAATAACCTGCGGACCTATGATTTTAAAAAATACATCGCGTTCAGCAAGCAGCTTGAGATCATGCAGAAGCAGAACGCCTCCCCCGCGATGATTGCAGAACTCCATAAGAAAGCCATGCAGGCGCTCTCAACGACCTATACCTCGCTTGAAAATGGCGTGAGCAGCAGCGACATGGGCGCGACCAGCAACACCGAGGCTGGCGACGAGGCCGTGGCGGCTTCGCCGGACGAAGCCCCGGCCGAGTACCGCGATATGGTTTCGGACTATTTCAAGGCGATCGGCGACATGAAATGAAGGTAGGGCGTGCGCACCCGCGCCGCCGCACGTAACGGTCACACGATGAATAAACTTTTTACAGCACTCTGCTTCAGCACCTTGGCCGCTCTGATCGCCTCCGCCCAGAACGATTGGGCCGTCCCCGGTGCCACGCTCCGCGTCGACGTACGTGTCCAGCGCCTGCCGGATCACAAAGACCTTGGCGTGTTTGTCAAGATCCCCGACGGAGGGCTCTTGCCCGGCAAGTACCCCGTTCCAGAGGTGCGCGATGCGCAGGGCAAAGTGCTGGAGCATGTGATCGTAGGCTATCTTCAGTCGGACAGCCTTGGCGTTCTTTTCGCGCAGCCTGAAAGCGGCGACACCGCCCAAATCTACATCAAGGGTTCTGCCACGCCGCCGGCCAAGCCGGCCTCGACGCGCCTCATTCCGAGCGTCCTTTTTTTCGCCAAGAACGGTAACGCCAGCCTCGATGCCGCCAAGCGCATGGCCAACGAATATCCCCCCGCCCAAGGCGCGTCGTTCAACACGTGGAGTTGTATCGGCTCCATGGTCAACCCGTATGGCCCCGATGACGACTACTCCTCGTGGTTCGTCGGCGCGATTCTGCTGACGAAAAAGGAGTCCATTTATTTCGCGACCGTTTCGGATGAGGGCTCGGAGTTTTCCATCGACGGCAAGACGATCGTCAGTTGGCCGGGCATCCACACCCGCGAGGGCGGGGAGAAGGGCCAGCACGGGGCCTCGGTCGATCTCGGTGCCGGGCTGCATCGCATCGACTATTTCCATTTCGAGGCCCGCGGCAAGCAGGAGGCGCAACTAACGTGGCGTCGTAAAGGCGTTACGGAGGGGCCACTGCCTCAGCTGGTCAACGACTTCGCCAAGTCCGGCGATGCCGCCATCACGAAAATCGCATTTAAGGACGGACGCGCCGGTGCCGCCATCCGCGGCACCAGTGAACCTAACGGGTACTTCTGGATCGGCGAGCGACCGATGACGATTTTCACCCTTTCCTACGTCGGCACCGATGCGGCTGACGACACGCTCTCCGCCACTTGGGAGTTCGGCAAGGATAAGCGCATCAGCGAGCCGCTCATCGAGTGGCTCGTCTCCGGCGATGCTGATCAGATTTCCTACCCGGTGACCCTTGCCATCTCCAACAAGGCGGGCGTGGCACGCACCTCCGCCCGCTTGGTTTGCCCGTGGACGCCGACGGAACTTTCGCTCGACAACCAGGGTGACCGGTTGAACTTCCGCAAGGCGCTCTACAACATGATCCGCGCCATGCCCAAAAACGCTGATCCCTGTGCGGACTGGAAGCCTGAATACTGGGAAAGCCTCGTCGAAATGCTCGAGCCATACCGTGCTGGACCGATCCTTTACGAAATTTTCACGCGCAGCTTTGAAACCCTGCAAAAGTTGCCGTCGGAGCAGCGCTGGGCGCTTGAAGACCGGTTCATCGAAACCCTGCGCCTGCAGCGCAATGACAAGCAACTGATTGAGTGGATCAACAAATTCGAAGCCAACGAAAAGAACTCCGCCCGCAAATTCCGCTGGAAGGATGAGCGCGTCTGTGCCTTACTTTTAGACGTGAACGATGCGGCATCTGCTAAACGCGAAGTCGCCTTCCTGCGCGAAGCCGCCATCATGCCGGACCAGACGCAGATCGCGGCGCTGCGGCAAGGCGATGTTGAGCGGGCGCTCGGCAATATCGAAGCCGCCACCAAGTTTTACAAAGACGCACAAGAGCGCTATCGCAGCCGCAATAAAATTGGTGTCGCGGGTGGACGCCTTGCCTATGTCGGCCCGCGTAAACGCAAGGCTGCCGATGATACCAACACCGTGAGCAAAGCGGGCGCAAAGCATCCGAAAATGCAGACCCTCACCTCGCTGAAAAAAGTCGATGACTGGAAAATTTATACCGTCCACGACACGTCGATGTATTCAACCATCACGAGCTTCCTCGCGCAGGATGCCGTCCCGGAAGCGCTCCAGAAACTGGCCGACTGGGAGAACGAATCGCCCCTGTCCAAGCTTTCCGGCGAATATCCTTTGGCCGAGGCCAAGGTTTACGCTCACGTCGAAGATTACCGCCGTGCCGTTAACGCGATCGAAGCCTACCGCAAAAGCGTTACCATGAGTGCGCAGCTGGCCGACGCTTTGAAGCTGGAAGTGGACTGCCTTCAGAAGATCAACGACAAAAAACGGATCAAAGAGGTCGCCGAGGACTTCATTCAGCGTTTCCCCGGGCATCCGTTTGAAGCTGAAATGAAAGAAGTGTTGGCGAAATGACCCCTCAACGTAAATACCGTATGGCGGTGACTGTCCTTGCGGGTGTCGCCGCGGCCTCGGCCGTGTTCGCGGGCGTCAAGATCAACCCCGGCAACATGTCGCCGTACAGCAAGACGCACGTCAGTGTCAATCTTTACACCAAGCCCAGCCCCGAGGCGACGGGCGGGCTCAAAGGCGTCATCACCGAAAACCCTTCGGAGGTGCTCGGCGTACTCGCCATGCCGCAAAAATTCCCGAATGTCTCCTCGCTGGAGGATGTCGAGGGCGGCAACGCGGCCAAAAACGCCCGTAACATAAACAAGGATATGACCAACCAGGTGTATCTCGCGAGTCTGAACAGCGACAACGCCTTCTCGTTCGACGGACTTCCCCCCGGCAAATATGACCTCTTGGTTCTGTGTGAAAACTGTTTTTACGAGGGCCTTCTTCTCAACCGTGAAGCGCACTCCTTGACGGATAAGGACACGACAGCCATTAAAGCCAAGATTCTTGAATCCAACCCCTTCTTCAATGTCAAGAACCAGCATCGCATCGAAGGGCAGACCGGAGCATACGGTCGAGCGAGGATCCTTGAGCAGGAGGTCCGCACGCTGCCGGTCACCCTCCAGAGCGCCGAAGTGCTGAAGCACATCCAAATACGCGCCATCAAGTTGTGCCTCATGGAGAGCGTCGGATCATCCAAGCTCGGCACCCACTGGGAGATGAAGAAAACACGCGAGATCACGCGCCAGGAGGTCGGTCCGCCCGACACCAAAGGCGTCATCCCCGGCTATTTTTGTAAGGCCCTTCAAGGCATCCGCGTTTCAACCTCGGTCAAGGATGTGGGGGCGATTAAACTCGCCTCCGAGCCAGCACCGAACACCGTGCCGACCGAACCCGCGAAACCTTAAGCAAGGGCGACTCAGCATTCACCCCCGCGCCGACTTCTCTTCACAAAGGACAAAAAACACATGGCCAAACTATTCATCCAGCAGCCCGAAGGCGATCAATTGTTGACCGAACTTGATGGTTCGCAGACGTATCTGATCGGAAGAAATGACGATTGTTCCATCTGTATTCCCGCTGACCCGATCTCGGGGCATCATGCTCAGCTGACGCCTTCACCGCAGGGCTGGGTGCTCGAGGACCTCGGCAGCTCTAACGGGACCAGCGTGAATGGCGAGACCCTCGGCAAGGCGGTGCTTGCCGACGGGATGCAAATCCTCTTGGGCGGACAGATCGTTTTGCTCTTTGTTGACGACGCAACGGCTGCCGTCGATGAAGCCGAGGCAGAGGCGGCTCCAGAGCCAGAGAAGAGGGACGCCAAGAAGCCCATGCAGAACCTCAAGGTGCAAGGCGCTTCAGAAGAGGACCTCAAGCTGGTCAAGGCGATGTCGCTGCGCTCGGACAGGATCCGCACCGAGGTCGCCAAGATCATCATCGGCCAGGTCGACGTCATCGACCAGGTCATGATGGTCATCATCGCGGGCGGCCACGGACTGCTCGTGGGTCTCCCCGGCATGGCCAAAACAACGCTGTGCTCCACCATCGCCAAGGTGCTGGACATGGAGTTTAAGCGCGTGCAGTTCACGCCTGACCTGATGCCAACCGATATTACCGGCACGGAAATCCTCGAGCACGATCCGGTGACCGACAAGAAGAGCTTCCGCTTCATCAAGGGCCCAATCTTCACCAACATGCTGCTCGCGGACGAAATCAACCGTACGCCGCCCAAAACCCAGGCCTCGCTGCTCGAAGCCATGCAGGAGAAGTGCGTCACGGTCGGCAACCAGACCTATAAACTCGACCCTCCTTTCTTCGTGCTCGCCACGCAGAACCCCATCGAGCAGGAAGGCACCTACCCCCTGCCGGAAGCCCAGCAGGACCGTTTCATGTTCAACCTGTGGGTCGATTATCCCAAAGAGGACGAGGAAGAGACCGTGGTCAAGGCGACCACCGTCGCTAAGAGCGAGACGCCCCAGAAGGTCATCACCAAGGAGGAGTTGCTCCAGCTCCAGGCCGTTGTCCGCAAGATTCCCGTCTCTGATCACGTCATCAAATACGCCGTGCGGTTGGTGCGCGCCACGCGCCCGCATGATGAAAAGAGCCCGGACTTCATTAAAAAATACGTCTCGAACGGCGCCGGTCCGCGTGCGGGTCAATTCCTTGTCCTCGCCGCCAAAGCCCGCGCCGTGCTCGAAGGCCGCATCCACGTGAGCTGCGCCGACGTGGTCAAGGCCGCCGTGCCCGTGCTCCGCCACCGCATCCTGATGAACTTTGCGGCCGACTCGGAGGGCATCGCCACCACCGATCTGGTCCATCGCCTGATCAAGACCATCGAGCAGCCTGACGACAAAGACTATTGAGAGCGCCGCAAAAAAAGGCCGGGGCACACGCCCCGGCCTTTTTTTTTGCTGTGGCCTCGTCCGAATTCTCCTGCGCCTCCGCTTCGCTTCATTTTCACGGACACTTTATTGTTGACTGATTTAAACCATCCCTCGTACATTACGTGTTGTGAGTTAGATTAAGAATTTTAACGGCTAAGCCTATGGGTTTTGGCGATGTGTCCATATTTGAACAAATCAGTAAAACGAGGTGGTTGAACGGAACCGCTATCGCGGAGTAAGACTCCAAAGCGAAGCGGTTTTTCCATTTCCGAAGATGTAGACTGACCTCCTGCGGGCCGAGGCATGGTGCCGCGGCCCTTACGGAAGGGAGTCAGTCATGTCGCCATTGCG
>JBBRJN010000073.1:0-9796 GCA_038219365.1 Kiritimatiellia bacterium
GATCAAGGTTACAGGTTCAGGGTTACAGGTTAAAGGTCCCGGAGAAAAGAAGCCCAGGCAGGACCGCGCCGCGATGTTCAACGGTCGTGACAAGAACAGTGACGGCAAGCTCACCCGCGAAGAGTTTCTCGACGGGCAGCCGGACCCGGACGAGGCACCGAAACGCTTCATCCTCTTCGATACGGACAAAGACGGAGTCCTCAGCCGCGACGAGTTCGTCGCCGGCGGAAGAACCAAAAAATAAGCATGCTGGGCAAACTGGCCTATCGTACCAGGATCAGTGTGCCGAAATCGTAGCTTAGGTAGACCTGGCTGTCAGCGATGTTGTATTTGACATTCCACCGCGGCGGCAGCGGTGCCGAATTGAACGGCCCGGTCAGCGTTCCCGTATACGAGGCGATCACGTACTGCTGGTCTTTGTTCAAGGCGGCTGTGTCCGTCACTGCCAGATCCAGGCTAGAGAGGTTCAGGTTGCCCTGCACATTCAACCGGTCGCAGGTGCCATTGGCCGCGACATCCACGAGGAACACGCCGCCCAGCGCGGCCGGCGTCGCGGCCAGCGTCAGCGTGCCGACCGCGTTGGTGCCCCCGGGCGCGACGCCCTGCGTCACTGTCAGCAGGCTGTTGTTGGTCACCAGGCCGCTTCCGCCCAGGCCCGCGAGTGTCTGAGCCTTGCCGTTGACATCGAAGACCGCGTTGGAGTCCACCAACACCGCGCCGGCAGCAGAAAGCGCGTTCGCGACACCCAGCTTGAGCGCACCCGCCTCAATCGAGGTCACGCCGGTATAAGTGTTGTTCGTCGTCAGCGTCAACGAACCCGTGCCGCGCTTGGTCAGACCGCCATCAGGGGCGGCCCCCAGATCCGGATCATGGCCGAGCACCTGGGCAATCGTGACGGCTAAGTTCTGGCTGTCGATGATTGCGCCGCCGCTCTTCACATTGACCTTGGTCAGATAAGAAACCGAGCCGCTGCCGGTACCGCCGATCAGGCTGCCCGAAACACCCTTGGCCCGCAGGGTGCCGCCGTTGAAGTTAAGAATCGAGGTTGCGAGTGCGCTTGTATCACGCGTAGCGATGTAGGTGCAGGCAACAACGCCCCCGTCGAGGTTACACGTCGTGGTGTAACCCGCAAGTTCCCCCAATTTAAGCGCGTACAGATCCAGCAAGCCAGTGCCCGAAATCGTCATCACCGCGCTGTTCCTGCGGCCGACCATCAGCTCCATGCCGCTCAGGAGACCGCCGCTGAGGTTTCCGGTCGAGGTCAGATTCGTGTAGGCCCCGCCGGTATTTTGCTGGGAAATGCAGGAGTAGATCGGGAGCATGTTCGTGCCGCCGGTCTGCTCGTAGGTCGCGCCTCCCAAGACGTTGAAGACTGTCCCGTCCGCCGTCTGGGCCGGTGCCGTGTACCACGTTCCGCTCTGGATCGAAAGCGTTCCTCCTAGGACGTTCATGCCGCCCAACGGATTACCTGCCGAACCGCCCGTGAGGACCAGCGTGCCGGGGCCGGTCTTGGTGAGTGCGCTGTTCGTCGTCACATTGCCCTTGAACACACCGGCCACCGCCAGCGTAGAGTTTGTGGGCACGTCGAAGGTGGCGACATAGGTGCCGGCATTGGTGAGCGTAACGGTGCGGTTGGCATTCAAGGTGAGATTGGAGACTGCGGTCTGAAGCGTCGCAGAGCCTGAGAAATTCAACGCGCCGGTCGCGGCGCCCAAGGCGGTATTGTCGCTGATATTCAGAACACCGCCATTGAGCGTCGTACTGCCGTTATACGTGTTCGCGCCCGTAAGGACCAAGGTTCCGGCACCGGTTTTGGAAAGGGTGTTGGAACTGGCAGTGCCGCCACTGATCAGACCGGGCACGGCCAGCAGAGAATTGGCTGGCACATCGAAGGTGACGGCTTTGTCCGCCGAGATGACGAACGTCCGGCTGGGCGCCAAGTCGATAGACGTGCCGGCTGCTGTTTGGAACGTCAGATTGCCGACGAGTGCCCGCACCCCGTTGTTGGTGTGGCCCATGGCGGCATCAGAATTGATGTTGAAGGTGGGAGTATTGGGGGCGTAATTTGAAATCAGGTGGTTGGTGAAGGTGTTAGCGCCTTGGAGGATGATGGTTCCGGCGGCCATCCGCAAGCCGTTCATGCCGCCGCCACTGACCGTTCCGCTCAGGGTCAGGGGTGTTTGACACCAGAAGTCTTTTCCCCCGACGCCCTGATTCAAAAAGACGTTACCGCTCAAGGTCAGATTGCCGGCGGGTTTACCTGCGATCGCATAGCTCGCCGTGATGAAACGCCCTGTCCGCACTTCCACATTATTGGTGATCGTTTTGTTCCCAGCTGTCTGTATCCACAACTGCCCTAAGCCCGAGCTCGCGCCAACGATCACCTTGCCAAAACCAAAGGCATTCGCGTTGCCGATGGAGAAAGAGTCGCTGGCCATGACCGTGTCCCCCGTGTAGGTGTTCGTGGCATTCAACTGCACGTAATTTGCCCCGGTCGAGGTCAGGCCGTACGGGCCGCTGATCACACCGTTGATAACGAGTATACCTTTATTCGCGGCATAGTTTCCGCCCACGGGTGCCGAAGTCAGGATCCGGCTCGCGTTCAGCGTGAGAGGAAGGTTAACGGTCTGGTCGTTCGTCGCACTTCCTCCGATCGCGATGGCAATGTTTCCCCCCAGCGTGATGGCGTTGCCTCCGAGCGTGAAAGCCCCCGCGCCGGCCGCGAAGGTGATGTTGGTGACCGTCACGTCCGACAACTCGTTGACGGGTGTCAGACGGGTGGACCCTGCGAACGTCAGCGCCGCGGGGAAAGTCGGTGCTGCGTCCCAGTTGAGAGAGGTTCCCCAGTTGTCGTCCTCGCCGAGACCGACCCACGTACTGGCGGCGTGCGACGACGATACGAAGGCGAGGGAAAACAGCCCTATGCCTGCCCCCGTTAAGATGCGCTTCAAAGTCCACTCCCTGTTTTTCATCACGCTTATTTCCTTTTTTATCGCCGCAGCATACAACCCAGAACACGTTGCACACCTTGTTGGTGCGCTACGAAATGCTTTCGTTGTTTTACGTTGCTATTGTGACTGCGGAACCGAGTGGCGTCAATCGCGATTTCGGAATCCCGAGGACAATGGCACACGCACGGTTTAGTTGTGCAAAACGAGTCATGCGAGGCTAGCCCATGTCAGATGGCATGACGTGGCACGGGCGTCTCGCCCGTGGTTGCATGCGCAAATGGATGAACAGCAGACGCTCGCCACCTGCTGTAACTCCTCTTCAGCTCTCCACTTCCCCCGGTCTCCAATGACCCTGTCTTTCACCTCGCGACAGAGACGATTTTGAACACCGCCGCAGTGTCGTTCGGTTTTTGCGGGGGCAGACGGATGGTCAGCCCTTCGGCGCTACGCGACCACTCCAGGCCCGCAGCGGAGCCGAGCAGTTCGACGGCGCGGATGTCCCGGGCGGTGCGGCCCGAAGCCAACGCTTTGAAAGTGACCTTCCCGTTCGGCGGCCAAGCAAAAAGAAAGGCATAGAGCGTGTCGCCTTTCAGCGTGTAGCGGATGTTCTTCGTTGCGGCGGACGCGTCCGTGTTGGCAGCCGTTTCGGCCGGCACCTTTTCCTCGGGCCCTGGGCCGAAGGCCTCGGCCTCGGCTGAGGGATCAAACTTCGCGTTCGGATTCCACAGCCGTGTCCCGTAGACCGCCTCGCCGTTCACGCGCAGCCACGCGCCGACTTCGCGCAGGCGCTGCACGCTGGGCTCGGGGATCTCGCCGAGCGCATCCGGGCCGACGTTGAGCAGGAAGTTGCCGCCTTTGCTGGCGATATCCACCAGCTTGAAAATCAGATCGCGGCTCGTCTTCCATTCGTGGTCATAGCTTTTGTAGCCCCAAGTGCCATTCAGCGTCATGCAGGACTCCCAGTCATAGTCCAACCCGGCCGAAGGGATCTCCTGCTCCGGCGTACCATAATCGCCATCCTCCTTCTTGCGCTTGCCGACACGGTTGTTGACGATGAGCTTAGGGTTCAGACCCCGGACATACGCCAGCAAGTCATGGCCGTCCTCCTTTGTCCACCACGGCACCCATTCGCCGTCGAAGAAAATCACCTCTACGCCGTACTCCTGGATGAGCTCCTTCAGTTGCGCCTTCATGTCGGCGACATAGCGGTCCTTCATGCCGTCGCGCATGCGGTTGAAGCGGTAGGCCTGCCGCCCCTCCTTGGCCGGGTCATTCTCCTGGGCCGGATGATGCCAGTCGAGCTGCGAGTAGTAAACGCCGAAATGCAGGCCAGCCTTTTTACACGCGAGCGAAAGCTCCTTTAGCGGGTCGCGTTTGAACGGGGTGGCCTGGACGATATTGTAGTCGCTCACGCGCGTGCCATACATGCTGAAGCCGTCATGGTGTTTAGAGGTGATGACGATGTATTTCATGCCGGCCGCCTTGGCGACACCCACCCACGCATCCGCATCGAACTTCACCGGGTTGAACTGCTTCGCAAAGGGCTCGTAGGCCGCACGGGAGATCAGAGCGTCGCACTGAATCCATTCCGCGCCGTGCTGGGCGTCCACGACCTGCCCCTGATAAACCCCGGCCGGCACCGCATAGACGCCCCAGTGGATGAACATGCCGAAGCGCGCGTCGCGCCACCACTGCATGCGGGCATCGCGCTCGGTCCGTGATTCCGCCAAAACGACCGACTCCTTCTTGACCAGCGGCTCCGCCTCTTGAGCCCACGTCGACACGGTTATTCCCGCTGCCAGAGTGATGAGTCCGAACTGTTTCAACATTCTCGTTCCTCCTTACGCTCACATGGTAAAACCGCCCAGACGCCTTTTGTTTTGCGGGCCCGCCCAATAAAAATGCGTGACCCCTATTTCTTGCCCGTCTCCTGCCGCGCCCGCGCCGCGTCGAACTCGCCGCCGCAGCCCCAGGCCGAAGGGTGGCTGCCCATGACAAAGGCCAGCGTGCCTCCCGCGACGATATCGCGGTGATGGATGACCGGCGCGTCGAGGGGTTTGTCGTTGAGAGTGGCCGATTGGATGTAGATGTTCTCCCCGCCTGCGTTTGCGGCGGTCACGGTGAAGGTCTTGCCACCCGCCACGCGAAACGCGAAGCGCGGTCCGCGCGGCCCGTGCAGATAATAGGTGTCTTGTCCGGCGAAGGGGAAGAACCCCGCGTCCAGGAACACGTAAAGCGAGCCCATCGCGCCTGAGTCGTCATCTCCGGGCGGCCCGTCTTTGGTGAACTTGGCGCGCAGCTTGTCGGCCCAGTACGAGGCCAGATAGGGCCGCTGCACATGATCGAAGAGCCAGATCGTCATGAACGAGGGCTCGTTCCCGAAATCGATCAGCTCATTCGAGAGGGCGAACTGGAGCCGCTCGATGAACTTCGGCTTGCCGCCCATCGCTTCGATCATGCCCGGCACGTCATGCGGAATCACATACGAATACTGCCAGCAGGTGCCCTCATAAAAATCGGTGTTGTAGCCTTTGCGGGCCTCGGTCTGCTGGAAGGTGCCGTCCGCGTTGCGGGCGCGGATGAAGCCGGTGTAGCCGCTGTCCTCCAGTGACGCGTCCCACACATTGCGCCAGTTGCGCGAGCGCGCCAACAGACGCTTGGCCTCGTCCTTCTTGCCCAGGCCCGCCGCCACCTGCGAGGCGCACCAGTCGTTATAGGAGAAGCCCAGGGTGCCTGAACCGGACTTCATGCGGCCGCAGTAGTCGTGCTTGCTCTTGTGCGCCACCCATCCCTTGGCACGGTAATCCTCGGTTCGCCGCGCGGCATTCGCCGCAAGCACTTCCCACGCCGCGTTCCAGTCGATGCACGGAATCTGTTTGGCATAGGCGTCGCCAATCACATTATCAGCCTCATCACCGCCCTGCCCCACGCGGTACTCCTTGCCCTGAATGTAAGCGGCGGCACATTGCCCGTTGCGGTGCAGTCGCTCGACGAACGAGTTCACGTTACCGGACACCACATCGGGCCGGACGATGGCCATGAGCGGAAAGAGCGTCTTCCATGTATCCCACAGCGTGTAGTGGTCATCCCAGCAGGGCGCGTTGACGGGCCAGCCAGCGGCGTCGCCGGTGCGGTCGCGCGGCTGGACCATGCTGTGGAACAGGTGCGTGTAGAAAAGACGCTGCTCGTCCTCGGGCATCCCCTCCACGGCGATGGCGGAGAGCGCATCATCCCACGCACGCACGGCCTGCGCCTGCAAGCCCTCCAAGTCCCACGCGGGGATCTCGCGCTCCAGCCACGCGGCGGCCCGTTCGACAGAGGTGAACGACACCGCGATCTTGAGATTGACGGTGCGCTTCTGGCGCGTGTCGAAACGCAGCCAGGCACCGAGCGGTTGGCGCGTGTCGTTACGGGCGAACGCAGCGCCATCCGTCGCGTTCGTGCCGGTCCAGGTGCCGACGGCCGTGGGCCGCACATCCACCTTGGCACAGAAGAACAGTTGATAAGGCGCGGGATTCCAGTTGCCGTCAAACGTACCGCCGCCGGTGATGGTGCCTGTGGCCGCATCGATCCGGACCGCGCCGTTGGTCAGCGCGGTCGCCTTGCCGATCTTGCGCGCAATATCGAAAACCAGGCGGGCGTCGTCGTTCGCGGGAAACTCGAAGCGATAGAGCGCACTGTGCGCGGCGGGCACCACGGTGCAGCGCGTGTCCCAGCGCGTCAGGCGTGCGCGGTACGCGTAACAGGCGGCCGACACGTCCGCGAGGGGCGAAGCGTGGTCAGCAGCCCGAATGCCCGGGCCCAGCCGGGGCGAGACGAGAAAGTTTCCATAGGTCGGCGTGCCGCCGGTGCCCTGGGTGTGGAGCTGCGAAAAACCCACCACGTCGTCGCCATAGACGAAGCCCGAAGTCGTGGGCTTGAGCGTGTCGGGGCTCGGGTAAACCGACGCGTGGGGCAGGCAAGGACCGGGCATGCACGAGCCATGGCCCACGACGCCGATCAGGGGATCGACCTTGCTGGACAAACCAGCGCCCTGAACAGGGGCCGCTCCAAGGGCACACGCGGCCCCTGCATAAAGAAAGAAATTCGCTCTCATCCTGACTCCTAGATTCTGCCTTCTGGCGACCTAAACCGTTATGATGAATGAACCATAACACGGGGGTGGAAGCGTGTCAATCGAGGCGCAACAATTCTAATGCGGGCGGAGCCCACAACCCAAAAACGCTCAACGTTCAAATCAGAAATGGAAACGGCGTCGGGTGTTGGTGTACAGGCTTCAGCCGGCTCTCGCGAAACACAAGCCGCCTAAAAGGCGGGACACCAGCGGAATGCGCGGTGTACCGACTTCAGCCACGGCGGCACCGGTGCATGGTGTTGGATTAGCTACAGACCTGTTCCGTTATAGCCCCGAGTTAGGCGTTCAGCGTTGAGCGTTCTTCAGCACCTCGGTCGCATGCAGCGCATAGACACCGCGCAGATCCTGTGCGTACTGCTTCAGGACCTTCTCGCCAGCTCCCTGATAATCGCCGCAGCGGTAGAGCGCCCTCGCCAGCGCGAGCTCCCGCAGGCAGAGGTTGCGCTCGTTGGCCCCCGCACCGCCGTACCCGCCCGCCGGGGTGATCATCTTCGCGTCGGTCATCGCGTACCCGCCGAGGCCGGGCTTCTGAAGAAGCTCTGCCAGCGGTCTCGCCGCCGACGCGTCACCGAGCGCCTCAAGTGCCAGTGTGAGGGCACGGAAACGCGAGAAGGTCGACTTGGCATCCATCTTCGCGGTCAGCTCCAGCAGCGGTGCCAGCGCCCGCTTGTCGCGCGTCCTGCCCAGCGCCACGATATAGCTGTCGAGCTCGCTCATACGCCGCCCAAACGCGGCCTCGTCTTTCAGATTCAGGTTCGGCGCGGGCTGCCTCCCCGAGACCACGGCCACCAGCGTCTCCACTCCCGCTGCATCGCCGAGAATTCCGAGCACGTGCGCGTACACGAGCTTTTCTGACGGTGTCTTGGCCTCGGCGTAGGCCTGGCGCATCTGCGGCAGCGCCCGTTCAGTCTGCGCCAATACCAACCCAACGTCGTGATAGTTGTTCCCAAGATGCTTCACCGCCAGCGCCAGCCGCTCGCTGTTCACGATGGCATTGTCTTTCCAGCCGAGCACCTCTTTCGGCAGGTTCCCGACCGCGACCAGATGTTTTTGCAGCGCGGGGACATCGATCGTCCGAAACGTCTTGCCCTCACGTGCGGCCGTCGCGCCCGCCACACCGGCCACGTACCCCATGTTCTGGATGTCCGGCTGCATGCGCAGAATCGGCATCGCATCGCGGTGCGCGCTGAGGCCCAGCCCGATAACCGCCACGCCCTCCAGTCCCTTGGGCAAAAACGAACGGTACGGCACGTTGGCCCAGCACACTTTTTTGCCGGTGGGCTCGCTGACGTAGCAGATGTCCGCGACCGAGTAGCCGTGACTGTCGAAGTTGCTGCGGGACTGCACCACCGTGTCGGGGAAGGTGCGCTCGTTCACGATGTCCAGCGGCGTCACCCAGCAGTCGCCCACGATCCGCTGCCGCTCACGGCTCTCGACGATTTGCGACACGTCCCAGACCTTGCCCGCGCCGGCCCGGCCACGCACGCCGAACAGCCACAGGTCCGCCGCGTCGCAGTCGTTGACGTAGCCAAAGTCGGAGTTGATGTAGCTCGCACCCAGCTTGCGCGGCGAGAGTCCCGCGCCCTGCACCGCAAGCTCCTCAGCCCCTTGGAACACGCACGCCGCTCCGGCGGACGCCGCGACCCCCGCGTTGCCTGTCGCATCGATCACGCTCTTCGCCAGGACCACGCCGCGACCTTCAGGTGTCGCCACGACCACGCCCGTCACGCGGCCGTTCTCGACCAGCGTGCCGCACCCCATCGCGCCGAGCCAAATCTCCGTCCCCGCCTTCCGGTTCTCACGCCGCCACCACTCGCTCTTGCCGACCACGTGAACCGCCGCGCCCAGTTCCTCCACGCCCTGATCGTGCTCAGCCGTAAAGCCGCAGACGTTGCCGTACCAGTAGATGCCGATCATGCCGAGCGTGCCGACGCCGCCCAGTCCGTACAGGTGCTCGATCACCAACGTCTTCGCGCCTTGCCGGCCGGCCGCAATGCCGGCCGGTGCGCCGCCGGTGCCGCCGCCCACCACCACCACATCATATTCGCCCAGCACTGGCAGCGCGGCCTTCTCGGCCCGCACGGTCGGCAGGCCGCTCTGGAAAGGACGCGTGCCCGTGAGCAGCTCTTTCACCTCGCCTCTCACACCCGCCTGCCCGCTGTTGCCTGCGCGTACGACACCCGTGGGCGCACGCCGCGCCTTGGCCTCGGCCGCGGCAGCGATGCCCACACGCGCACCGGTCGCCATCAGCGCCAGCGGACGCAACAGTTTCGCAGCCGCCTCGCGCGTCAGAGCCGCACAACCGCCCAGCACGTACACATGCGGGACCCCCGCAGGCCTGAAACAGCCGAGGTCAACTATTTCACTTCCCGGCCACTCGCCGGCCAGCGTCACCTCGCCGGTCATGGGGTCGGGCGGAACCTGAAACAGCGAGTCCGCACCGTCCAGCAAGGTCTTTACGAAAGTCCGGTCGCGCGCCACCTGCTCTGCCTCAGCGAAAGAGCGGAAGGAGCCGTCCTTCATGTTGATCCGCAGGGCACACGCGTAGGCCTTGCCCGCCACGCTCTTGACGGTGCTCCTGCGCGAACCGGTAATCGGTGCGTCGTATTCGCCGGGCAGCGCCGTGACTGACACCTCCTTCGACGTCGGCGGCTCGCCCGCAAGAATTACGCGCGTGAAGAGCTGGGGACCCGGCGGATAGGGAAGAACC
>JBBRJN010000074.1:0-9781 GCA_038219365.1 Kiritimatiellia bacterium
AGTGGCGCACTAGCGTCATGGGAACGTCACGGTGGCGAGCCTTTCGTGTCGCCGCGTCCGCTATGACCTATTACTTCTTACGTCTTACCTTTTACCCGTCGCGTGTGGCCGCGTCCGGTAGGGACGGCTCCCCGAGCCGTCCGCCGGTCCAGGCGTCATCGGTGCGGTGACAAAGGAACATGCGAGTCGGCTTGCTTTTTCCTGCTTTTTTTCATAAAATTCAAGGCTTAGCCCTTTAGATGTGGAGGGTCAGGTGTTTGCTGAAAGGAATATGCAAAAATGAAAAAAACATGGATTGGTTTGTTCACGGCGGCAATCGCTTTCGGATTGCAGGCGGCAACGGTCACGCGCAATATCGGTTCGGGACTGTGGGATTTCAACACAACGGCGTTCAACTCGGGCGGCACCCTTTGGACGAACAACGAGGATACTGCCCAGTTCAACCTCGGCTCCGGCGGCACAATGGCTGTTTCGGACGGCATCGGCGCCCGAGGCATCCTCCTGACGAGCGGAAACTGGACGTTCTCGAGTAGCAATCCGTTCACCTTCGGGCCGGACGGCATCACGCTGGTTGGTGGCTCCGGCATTTTCGCCTTCCCCTTTCAGTATTCGGGTGCCGCGGCCCTGCCGATTACCGGCAACAACAATGGCGGGACGCTCGTGTTCAGCAATGTGCTTGGAGCTGCGGCGCTTTCCATCGCGAAGCCGAGGGATCTGCTGCTGAAACTCGATTATACTTTGGTCGACGCGGCGAAATTCTCTTCTGGCGCGACGGTGGCGTCATCAGGAAACACCACCCTCCAGTTTCTCGGAGGCACGGCGGGTGAAACGTTCGGAACGCTTTCCGCCGGCAGCGGCTCGCTTGCGCTAAATCACTGGACAAACAACACCGGGTTGATCCAGATCGGAGCGGTTCAGCGTGCAGATGGTTTGGGCGCGGTTCATTTGGTGGATGAGTTTAGTCCGGGCACCGCTCGTCCCTTCCGCATCACCGGGATGCAGAACACGAACGGGTTCGTCGCCCCCTGGGTGACGGTATGTTTCGGGAATCCTTCCTGGTCGCCGCGTTTCGCAACGATTCTAGGGGACGGGACCGTCGAGAAGATTGTTTCTTCCACTCAAAAATTGAACCAGTGGTTTCCCGGGACCAATGCGGTGATCTCAACCGGCGGTCTTGATGCCGCCAACATCGTTCCGGTCTGTTCGGTG
Organism: Kiritimatiellia bacterium; assembly: GCA_038219365.1. GTDB lineage: Bacteria > Verrucomicrobiota > Kiritimatiellia > RFP12 > UBA1067 > JAHFSX01. Next base: position 1,210 of record JBBRJN010000074.1, read on the forward strand.
AACTCGCTCGCCTTGTCCCCCTACAACTCATTTCAGGGGGGAAGTCTGAATCTTTTCGGCGCGGACATCACGATCGCCTCAGGCGCGCTGCTGAAGACGGACGGTGCGACGGTCATGAGCAACGGCACGCTGCGTGCGGGGTCGGAGGGGCGCTTCTATCTGCATGCGTTCAACACGTTCGACACGGAGAACTTCTTTGGCCCGAACGCCGCAGGGATTCTGCCAGAGATCGTGAAGTTCCAAAGCGGTTATTTATACCTGAGAAATCCGACCAATCAGTTCAGCGGTTTTTCTGTTTTGGGCGGGGCTGTCTACATGGGGGGAAACCGGGCGACACAGGCCATCGGGCCGGTCTTCATGAATCCTTCCACCCTATTTTTTGTCACCAACAGTTCCCCAGTCTTCGGCAATCTGACGCTTGCGCAGAGCGCCGTGATGACCCTAACGAACTGCGCGCAAGCCGTTTTCGGTTCGGCGAACCTGGCGGAACCCAGCTCGGAGCTGCGGATTCAGGGCACGCCGAAAGCGACCCTGTCCGGATTCTCGGGAATCGGGACGCTGAACGTGGTGAACATGGGGTCCGCGTTCGAATTGGCATTCTCGGCTCCGGCAATCGTCACGAACAACCGTATCAATATCACGGCTCCTTCTGGTGTCACGATCCGTACGGTCGGGGATACCTGGCTCGCCGGGGTGAACGGGTTGGATGCCGCAATCCCCGTCACGCTGACGGCTCCGGTGGGCAGTACCAACACGATCGCCAATCTCCTCCTCGGCACAAGCAATGCCCGGACCCTGACCTTCACTGGCGGCTGCTGGCCGTTCAATGTCTTTTCGGGAAGCCAGAGCGGCACCATCGTGATTCAGGATGGCGCACGGGTGGCTCTGACCAACGGACAGACACTGCTCTGCGGGGGGCAGATGACCATTCGCAATGGAGGAGCGCTGGTGTCCGAGTCCGGAACTTTCGGCTGGGGTGCGCAGGGTTCCAGCGTGAAGACGAACGTGCTGACGATCGAAGCGGGCGGGCTGCTGAATCTGCGCAGTTCACGCTACCATTGCTGGCGGATCTGCGGCGAGCGCAGCAATGACGGCAAGGTCATGATCGTCAACCAAGCTGGCGGCAAGGTCATGGTCGGCGTTGAAACCGGAAGCGATCCGAATTCGGGTCACAACCGGGACCTCATTTTCGGATACGGGCAGAACAACAATCCCGCCCTCGCCGAAGCGGTCTATAATCTTTCGGGTGGCGAGCTGCAGATTGCCGGTGAGCTACAGGCGTATGTGAATGGTCTTTCCACCAACCGGTTCGAGTTCACGGGCGGCACGCTCGCGGTCCGGCAAATTAACACGACGAACTTGACGTCCGCAGCCGTGGCCCTCGTGCCGGATGTGTTCGTCAACAACGGCGGCCGGTTCTCGCCCGGTGGCGATGATGTGGCTGGCTTCACAGAAATCTATGGTAACTATACAGTCCTCTCGCCGAATGCCGAGCATCTGTTCTCGATCGGCGGCGCCTCCCTCGCGAATGCGTTCCAAAATACCGGCGCTTATTCGGACTACATTCTCATCCGCCGGGCCGGGATCGCCCAGTTCGCTGGCAAGCTCCGCGTGAAGGTCATCAACGGTTACGTGCCGCCGACGACGCAGACCTTCACACTAATCAACACGATGGAGAACGCGGTGCTTTCGGGTGCCTTCGACGGGTTCGTGAACGGCACAGGCACCGTTTATTCGACGGATGGAGCCTACCGTTTCACCGGTGTCATGACCGCCTCCACGCTCACGCTCTCGAACGCCCGCCCGAACGAATGGGCCGCTGGCGATTCGGCCGACTGGACAAACGGCTGGCAAGGCGACCAGGTTCCCGGGATAGGCAACATGATGAACGCCGTGTTCGGCATGAGCGCCACCAACAACGCGACCGTGACCCTGAACGCCGCGGCGACCCCCGCGCTGCTGCTGTTCGACAATTATCTGCGCTCCTACCTGATCACCGGTTCGGGTTCGCTGGCGGCCTCGTCGATCATGGTGCGTTCCGGTTCGCATACGGTTTCGGTGCCTGTCGCGCAGGCCGTTCCGCTCGTCGTCACGGTCAGCAACACCCTCTCGCGGGCGGGTCTGTATGCCGGACGCGCAGCGGTCGCCGGAGGTGTCTACAGCCAGCCGGTGAACCCCCGTTGGGCGGTGGAGTGCTACGCGGATTATTCGAAGGCGCTGTACATCCGGTACACGTCTTCGGCCGTTTCGGCCGGAATCTGGGAAGACAATTCTGTCCGGATTTATTCGGGCTGGATCTATAACCCTGCGGCGACTCCTGCCGTCTGGACTTTCGCGAAAAAATTCGACGATGCCGCAAGTCTCAAGGTGGATGACACGCAATACGACTTTGGGGCGCTCTACAGTCAGCTGATGCTTCTGCAGGTGACGCTCAGGCCCGGCTGGAACGCGTTCGAACTGCGCTGCTACCAGGGCGGCGGCGATGTGGGCGCGATGGACGGATGGGGCATCGTGTATGATCCGCTCGGACGCGCCTCCGCTAACCGCGCGGACTATCTCGAACTCAATGAAACCGGCGACGGGGCGTTCCTGCGCACGGAGAGTGCGGAAGTGGGCGCCGTTGTTGTGAGGAACACCCTCACGCTCACGGCCCCCGTCACGGCTCCGGCGGTCACGGTCAACGGAGGCGGCGAGCTCAAGGCCGCGCAGATCACGGCCGACGCCGTCACCATCGCCGACGGAACCCGGGTTTCGATTTCGGATGTGCTGCAGACCTCTTCGCTGACAATGGGAACCGGCGCGGTGCTGAACTTCGTTTCGTCCGCCGCGCAACTGATTCTCTTGGGCGCGGACATCGATGCTGCGCGCACGTTCGTGCTGGCCGGCAAGTTCGCCGCGTTCGGCTCCGTGACGGACAAACCGGCGGCGTTCGGAATCGCCTTGGTCGAGGGCGGCGTGCGCGTGCGCCCGCTGAACTCGGGTACCCAGGTCATCGTCAGGTAAAAAAACATAGGAGGCTCTTGCAGAATCCTGTTTGAGCCCTATTCAAGAAAAACGAAAGACCGCGTAACTTGCTCTTATGGAGCGAATTACGCGGTCTAATAGATGGCGGAGAGGGGGGGATTCGGACCCCCGGTACCGGTTTTATCCGATACGGCGGTTTAGCAAACCACTGCCTTCAGCCACTCGGCCACCTCTCCGTGAAAATGGTTTGATAAAAAAGAGGAAGGCATCATACGCGAAACGATAGCGTCTTTTCAAGTGCAAAGTTGGATAATAAAGCAATCAAGCAATCAGCAATCGGTCACTGCCAGAGGGGTACGAGGGATCAGGTAAGCTGACGCTCCCAGAGTGGGCTCGTGAGGGCCTATTTCTTCGGAACGTATTTGACGCCGTCAATCCCTTTGAAATGGCTGTCCTGCGTCCAGAGCGTGGCACCGTGCGCCTGAGCGGTGGCGAGGATAATAGCATCGGCCATGGGCAGGGCGTGCCGCAGACTGAGTTTACCGGCCACCATCGCCAACTTCAGGGTGAGGTCGGCAACGGTGCCCTTCTGCATGGCGGCCACGGCCTGAAGCGCGGCGTTCTCGCTGGACTCGCGGAGCACGACCTTGTACACCTCGTAGAGCGTAACCGTGGGCACGACGAGTTCCTTTGGCTCCAGCAGGAGCGGCGCGAAATGCTTAGCGGACGGCTCGCCCGCAAAGAAGGCGAGCCAGCCCGAGGTGTCGACCACGTTCATACGCGGTCCCCCTCGCGCTCGAACGCCGTGTTGATCCCTTTGAGGAAACCTTTCAACTCGGCGATGTCACGGTCCGGGATGAGCTCGATCCGGCCCTCGTGCTCCATGACCTGCATCTTCTGGCCGGAACGGAGCCCCATGTTGCGGCGGACGGGAAGAGGGATGACGACCTGGAATTTCGGCGACAGTGTGACGGCATACATAACAGAACCTCCATCGATTGATGACCGTAGTAGGGTATCATGATCGATCAGATCGTGTCAAACGACTGGACCAGCAATTTTAATTTTTACTTTTCAGGTGCTTTACATGGATTGGGACGCATGGTATTTTCAGTGGATTGGATCGTGAAAAGGACCCGCTATCGATGGGATAAACCAAGCGAAAAGCGGTCTGCGGACTGACTCGCCGGGAAAAATGTGCATGAAAACTAAAAACGGAACCCCACCCTCAAACGGCCATACCACCCACGTGCGCTATGGCGTCGTGTCTCTGGCAGTCCTGCTTGCCATGGTCACTTATCTGGACCGTGCATGTATCGCGACTCTGGCCCCCAACATCATGCATGACTTGCAGTTGAGTAAAGTCCAGATGAGTTGGATCTACAGCGCCTTTGCGCTGGCTTACGCCCTGTTCGAAATCCCGACCGCATGGTGGGCGGACCGCCGCGGCACGCGTCATGTGCTGACGCGGATTGTGGTCTGGTGGTCGGCCTTTACGCTGGCCACTGCGGCGGCCTTCAGCTTCTCCTCGATGTTAATCATACGGTTTTTGTTCGGCGCGGGCGAGGCAGGTGCCTGGCCTTCGGTGGCGCGGACCTTCTCCAAGTGGATCCCGAAGGCTGAGCGGGGCACGGTGCAAGGCGTCTTCTTCAGCGGCGCGCACTTGGCCGGCGGGCTGACCCCGCTGCTGGTGGTTTGGCTGACGCAGGCGCTGCACGTGCCGTGGCGCATGGTCTTCGTTTGCTTTGGGCTGACCGGCCTAGTCTGGGCCACGGCGTGGTACCGGTGGTTCCGCAATGACCCGTCAGAACACCGGCAGGTGAGCCCCGCAGAGCTGAGCCGGATCGTCACTGACCGAGCGCCTGACAGCGGGCACCACGAAGGCTGGGACTACTGGAAACGGCTCTTCGGCCACCGCAACACGCTGCCGCTCTGCCTGATGTATTTTCCGAACAGCTTCGCGTTCTATTTCTGTATCACCTGGCTGCCGACTTATCTGAAAGAGAAGCACGGCATGGAGACGATGCAGCTGGGCCTCTTTGCCGGCCTGCCGCTCATCTTGAGCGTGGCCGGCGATTTGTTTGGCGGCGTGACAACCGATGTGGTGACCAAGCGGTTCGGGGTGCGCGCGGGGCGCTGTGCGGTCGGGGCAGGCGCGTATGTCCTGGCAGGTGCCGCGATGATCCTCGCCGGCGTGGCGCATCAGCCCCTGTTGGCCGCGACGCTGATCGCTGTAGCCGTTGCCGCCAGCATGTTCACCCTCGGCTCCGCATGGAGCACCTGCCTCGATATCGGGGGCAACCATGCCGGCGTGGTCAGCGCCGCAATGAACACGTCCGGCGCGCTCAGCTCGGTGGCCAGCCCGTTGCTGGTGACCTGGCTGCTTCGGCTTTACGGCGACTGGAACATCCCTCTCTATGTCATGGGAGGCCTGTTCCTGATGGGCGCCGTGTGCTGGGGCTTTATTGACCCGAGGAAGCGGATCTTTGATTGAGGTCACTTCGCGTGGCACCCGGCGCGGGTTCGTTGAAGTGGCCCATCCAGATCCAGCAACTGTTGCACACGCACGCTTTGCCGCGTCCGCAGGTGCCGAGATGGTCCTGAAACGCCTGTGGTGCGATTGAGCCCTGCACCAGCGCCAGCAGCGCCTGGTACCGCGGGTCGTCCGTGCCCGTGAAGCCGCCTTCGAGCTGTGCCCAGCCGCCTTTATCCGCGGGCAGGGCTGCCAGCAGGATGCGGCTCTTCTCGGGCGCCCCGACATTCACGAGCGCGGCGAATGGCTGCGCGGACAGCTCCTTGCCGAACTGCTCCCCTATCGCGGCCCGCAGCCGCCCCTCGCCCGCGCCATCCGGCTGCCGCTGCTCCGGGCGGTTGAACTCATAATAGCCGTCGCTGTAACGAGGCACGTTCAAATCCATCCAGACGATCAGCGCGTCCCACTCATCTTTCGAGAGCTTTACGTCTTGGTGCCCCTTTTTAAGCATTGCCGTCAGCGGGCTGGCGATCGCGAAAAAGTCGTTGGTCTTGCTCGCGCCCGTCTCGTGATAGGACTCGATCCACACGACTTTTTTCCGGTCGATCAAATTCTGGCTCGCTTTCAGCCCGATCAGGCACATCGGCGCTTTGCCATCCTTTCCGGCCGGAGCCAACCCATGACAACGGATGCAGTGCCGGTCGAACACAGGCTGAACCGTCCGCATGAAACTGAAGCCGCCCTCATAGCCAAGCTCCGGCATCGGCCGCGGGTCGGCAACCTGCCGCCGCTTCGCCAGCTCCTGCGGAGGACGGCTCCGCATTTTGTCCTCGTGACACCCCGCGCATCCCAAGACCTCGCCTTTCTGCGCATAGATGAACGAGCGCATCGTGAAGATGGCCATGCCGTCCGCATTCAGCGCCTGCAACTGAATCGGTTTACAGGCCGGTATGCGGAAAGCGGCGGAGCCATCCTCCGCGACAGGCACCACGCCGAGCGGACGCTTGATGATATCCAGATCGAGCGACGCGTTGCGGTTCGCCTTCTTGGCAGCGGGCTGGTTCACAAGCTCGTTGATGCGCAGATATTTGACACTGCCCTTCTCCAACGGCTCGCGGCAATCGTACACGTTCTCGACATAGCAAACGCCGGTGTCGGGTGCCGTCGCCGCCGGAGGCAAGACCGAGGGAATCACGGGCGGACGGGGGCGCTTGCGGACCGGAATCGGCGTGAATGTGCCGATCTCCGCATCCTGATAGATCAGTTCGCGCCCGCCCAGCGTGTCCACCAGCCAGATTCCGAACGCTTTGTTTGACGGCCACGCGCCATACTGCGGCGCACCGGCCCACGGCTCCGGCGAATAGCTAGCGAAGAAAAGCGTGTCGTTGACCGGGTACGGAGCCGCGAAACATCCCGGCAGCTTCCAGCCCTCCGACTCGGGCCACGGCACCTCGGGGGTCAGGCGCGTGAGCGGCGCGGGGCCATCCTCGCCCTTGTGCGTGTCGATCAGGATGAGCGACCCAGCGGTGAGGTAGTGGTGCGCGGCAGCCGTCGCCGCCACGACGTGCGTGCCGGGAATCGGCTGAACCTCGGTCTGGATCCCCGGGTGCATGGTGTAGTTCCCGTAGAAATGCGCGGTCCCCGTGCCGTCCGGCTTCATGGTCCACAGGCTCTGATACCACACCGCGTTGCGGTTGATATAGTCCCAGCGGGTATAGGCGATCCGCCCGTCGTTCAGCACCGCGGGTTCCCACTCGTTCGCTTCGCCAAACGAGAGCTGGCGGATGTTCGCGCCGTCCTTATCCGCCCGGTAGATCAGGAAGGCAGGCGTGTAGCGGCCCCAGTGACAACGCCCGTAACTTTGGCAACGCGTCGAGTTGAACGCGAAGCCGCCATCCGGCAGGTAGCACGGGTCGGCATCTTCAATCAGCGAGGTCTGCCTGCCGTCCCAGGTCTCCATCGGGTCTTTCGGCGTACCGGTGAGCTGGCGCACCCACGAGCCGTCCAGCGCGGCCTCCCAAATGAAATAGCGCAGGTGGGCGACCGGATTCGGATCGTACTCGCCCTTCGCATCCTTGAAGCAGGGGTTGTCCGGGTCGAGCTTTCGGATGATGTCGGCGTTTGCGCCTTTCGTTATGTCGGCCAACACGGTCGGGACCACGACGCCCTCGGCGTCCGGAGGGCGTTTCGCCGTGTGGTCGCAGAACGCGAAGATCACCCGGTCGCCGTCCCAGTGCAGATCGGGGTTGAGGACCGTGCCCAGCGGAAGCTTGCCCTTCAGCGGCTCGACCTTGCGTGGCGCACCCTTCCAGTCCTCGATCACCACGAGACCGGGCCCGGGGCGCGAGCAGCGGCCCGTGTATTGGTCAACCATGTGCGGAGCCCCCGTGTACGGGATGTCGCGCTGGCTGGCGAGCAGCCGGTCGAAAGCCAACGCCGGATGCGAGAAAAGAATCTGCCGCCGCAGCGCGCGGATCTCTTTCTCCAAAGCGGAACGCGCCGCGGCTTCCTGCGTCTGCGGCAGCTTCTGCGCCAACGTGGCCAGCTCAGCCGCCCTCTCGGGGCGAGGCTCCGACTTCTCGACATACGCCAGCGTCCGCTGCGCGAGCGCCAGCGCGTCATCCGCCGTGTCGGCGATCACGCCGCAAACCAAGAGAGCAAAGAAACTGAGCAGATATTTCATGATGTTCATTAAGCCATAAATGAGACGTTCAGTCCATCCGATATGTGACAAAATCGGCGGGCGGTCGACTGGCGGTCGACTGGCTCGTCCACAACTTCAAGCTGGGATTAAAATTACGAGCACAGGTAGAACTGCATCATGCGGCTCACGGGGACGTTCCGGGGAAACGTCCCTGCGGCGTCCCGAATACGCGCTTTTCATTCGTTGGCGTCCCTCTTCCCGGCGTGTGTGGCCGCGTCCGGTAGGGACGGATCCCCGAGCCGTCCGCCGGTCCCAGTATACTCAAATGCGTAGCTGCAAGGCCCTGCGGACGTTTCGGGGAAACGTCCCTACCAGTGGCGCACTAGCGTCCCTCTTCCCGGCGTGTGTGGCCGCGTCCGGTAGGGACGGATCCCCGAGCCGTCCGCCGGTCCCAGTATACTCAAATGCGTAGCTGCAAGGCCCTGCGGACG
>JBBRJN010000075.1:0-9769 GCA_038219365.1 Kiritimatiellia bacterium
AACCTTCGACTACACCAGCATCCCGCGGGGGTGGGGCGGCGGCCTGGGGGGAGGAATTCTCAGCACGCGCGCGTTTGCGGCCCTCCGTCTGGGCCTCAAAGAGTACAAACGCCTCTATGTGTTGAAACAACTGGGAGCCGACGCCGAACAGTTGAACCGCTGGGCCGACACTGTGCTCGCGACGAACGACCCGGACGTGATCGACGCCATTCGGGCTGAGATGGACAGCCTGCTGGTCAAACTTCAATCCAAGTCACTATGAGTGTCCTCAAACCTTTGATATGTGTTATCGCCAGGTCTTTGTCCAGCGGAACGGGCGTCACCAAACCCCGCTTGCGGAGCTTGCCAAAGATAAGCTGCCGCTGGTCCGGGAACTGGGGTTCCGTAAGATGAAAATAGGATGGGTGTACAAGCGTGGCGTGGTGCCGGCGCACGGCAACCCATACAGGTGTTCGCCGCAAGATTTGCACAGGATAAACAAGAGACGCTTGTTCTTGTCATTTGGCCGTGCGGCCTCAGCGAGACTATACTGTTTACCTGAGTGAAAAATCCGAATTGTTCAGAATAAAAGAAGAAAGAAGCTCGCGTGAAAAAAGCACTTTTCGTTTTATTGTTGTCTACCACATGCGCCCTGTTCGGGCAGGGGCTGACCGCCCGGACCTTCAACTCGGGGTTCCATGAGGCGCATGACACCTATAATGGCATCTCGGTTGCAAGTGACGGCAGCGTCTACTATGTGCTGTGCTCCACCTCGATTGATTACGGGGGAAAGGTCTACCGCTACGAGCCGCGCAAGGACGCGATCACGTGTTTGGGCGACCTGACCGAGATCTGTGGCGAGAAAGAAAGTAAGACCGTGCCGCAGGGCAAGAGCCATGTGCTGTTCCACGAGTACAAGGGCAATCTCTACTTTTCCACCCACGCGGGCTACTACAACATGGTAGACGGCATGGAGCGTCTCGCCACGGTTGTGCCGCCAGGTTACAAAGCCTACCCCGGCGGGCACTTGCTGGCCTATGACCTCACGACTGGCGCGTTTGATGATCTCGGATTCGCGCCGAAGGGAGAGGCGGTTCTGTCGCTGAGCATGGACAAGCGGCGCGGCATCCTGTACGGCATCACGTGGCCTGTCGGCTATTTTTTCAGCTATGACGTCGAAAAAAAGAACCTACGGAACCTCGGCCCGGTTGCTGGCCTAGGTGAGAGTGGCGTCGGTCCTGCCTACCGCGTACTCTGCCGCTCGATTGCGGTCGACCAAGAGACGGGACGCGCCTACTTCACCAACCCTGAAGGCGATATTTTTTGTTACCAGCCCGGTGCCGACCGCGCGGAGAAGGTTGAGGGCGAGAATATGCGCAAGGATTACTTTGGGAAATATGACCCTGCGGATTCCGGCAGCATGGGGTACAACTGGCGGCAGATGGTCTGGCATCCAGGGGAGAAGGTGTTTTACGGCGTACACGGCAACTCGGGCTATCTCTTTCGCTTCGATCCCGGTGTGCCGCGTATTGAGGTGCTTGACCGCCTGACCTCGGAGCCTTCGCAGCGGGCGGGCATGGGCGATTTGTTCAGCTACGGCTACCTTGGCTTCACGCTGGGTCCAGACGGACACACACTGTATTACCTTACAGGCGGTCCAGTCTATCAGGACGGCAAACGTGTCGCGGGCCAAGAGAAGGTCGCGATGGGCATGGCCAAAGGGCTTGAGAATCTGCACCTCGTCACCTATGACCTCCCGACGCGCGGATACAAGGATCACGGGGCAATTTTCTATCCTGACGGGCAGCGTCCGACGTACGTGAACTCCATCGCGGTCGGGACGGACGGTTCGGTCTTCACGCTGGCGCGGATCACCGAAAAAGGCCACACGCGCACGGATCTGGTGCAGATTAAAGTGAAAAAATAGGGTCAGTTCCACGAAAGAAGCGAGAATCAAGATGAAGAGAGATACACCGATGTGGAGGGCTAGATGGTGCGGGCTAACCTTGGCAGCCGCGGCGACGGTCTGGGCCATCATGACCGCTGGCCAAGGGCTCGCGGCGCAAGACAGTGCGACGTTCGCATTCAGGGACCAGCCCGGCCAATACCTTGACGTGCTGATGGACGGAAAAACCGTTGGACGTTACATGTACGCGTATGATCCGTCTTCAGTCAGAACCAGTCTTGCCTCGACGAATAAGACGTATCTTCACGTCTTTGATGCGCTGGGCAAGAGGCCGATCACCAACGGTCCCGTCGGCGAATATGCCCACCACCGCGGCATCATGATCGGATGGCAGAAGGCATCCTGTAACGGCAAGGTCTACAACTATTGGGCCATGACCGACAACGCGCAGATCCACCGGACGTTCAGCGTTCAGGAAGCCGACGCTTCGCATGCCACATTCACCTCGCTGGTCGACTGGATGGACGAAAAGGACAAGCCGCTCATCAAAGAGGAACGCACAATGACGTTCCGGCGCGCGGAGTCTCCGGCCTACCTGCTCATCGACTTCACCTCGAAACTCACGGCAACCGCTGCCGATATTACGCTGGGGGGCAATGCTGAGCATGCCGGCATCCAGTTCCGTCCCGCTGAAGGGATTGAGCTAACGAAGACGATGTACGTTTATCCGGGTGAGAATACGGATCCCCACCAAATCTTCGACCTGGCCTGGATCGGCGAGACGTTTAGCCTCGACGGCAAGGTGTACAGCATTGTGGATATGAACCACCCCGGCAATCCGCAAGGGTCGAAGATTTCTGCCTACCGAAACTATGGACGCTTCGGTTACGCGCCGACGGCCACCCTTCAATCCGGCAACACCCTGACGGTCCGGTATCGCTTTCTCGTGGCCGAGGGCGAGATGCCTGCGGCCGGAACGATCCAGCAGGTCTGCAACGCGTTCACCGGCCGCTCCGATCCCGTGCCGTCCGTGACCGTCAGGCCGGCCGAGCAGCCAGTGCCGCCCAAGGCAAAAAATGAGGGGAACCCCCAAGCGGCCAAGTAACCTGGAAAAGTGAACCGTAGGCGATGAAAATGCGTGGGGCATGCATGAAAAAATTTGAAACAGTCTCGGGCAGCGGCGGCGTCTGTGGCGGCGGGCGGCGGGCGTTCATCCACTCTGCCAGCGCGGCCGCAGTGGGCACGGCGTTGTCGCAGTTTTCTGGCGCTGCGTTCGCGGCGGCGCCAGGGGCGGCGATGAGGTTGGGAACCTTTCGTTGTGACGCCACGCCGCCGCTGGGCGAGACCCTGATTTGGGACATTAAACTCACGAAAATCTTGGATCCGCTTTTGCTCAAGGGCGTTGTACTGGAGAACGGCGGAAAGCGCTATGTGCTGTGCGCGCTTGACTGGTGTCTGCTCTGCAACGAGTCTGAGCGCTCTTTCCGCGAAACGCTCGCCCGCGCGGCCGGAACTGAGCCGGCGTGCGTGGCGATCCACTGCGTGCATCAGCACGCGGCCCCCTACGCTGATGAAGACGCGCACCGGCTGTTGGACAAGGCTGCCGCAACGCCACACCTCACAAAGGGTTTTCTCGACGGTTTGCGGACACGGATGGGTGCGGCGGTCAAAGACGCTTTAGGACGCTTGGAGCCGATCGACCGCATCGGCTGCGGAACGGCGCGGGTAGAGCGTGTGGCCTCTCAGCGCCGAATGATGGGCCAGGATGGAAAGATCATCACGCGCACCAGCGAGGGGGCGCGGAACCCCGCTTTGGCAAACCTGCCGGAAGGCTACATTGACCCGATGCTGAAAACCATCGCCTTCTCCTGCGGCGAGAGGGTCTTGGCGCGGCTCCACTACTACGCGACACACCCGCAGACACACTCGTGCGACGGGAGCGCCTCGGCGGATTTCGTGGGCAGGGCCCGCGAGGAGCTGGAAAAGGAAGAGGGCGCCTTCCAGATTTATTTCAACGGGTGCGGTGGCAATGTGACGGTCGGCAAGTACAACAATGGGACGCTGCAAGCTCGCGAGGCGCTGGCATCGAGACTGAAAGCCGGGATGCGGGCCGCCGTTGCCGCCACGCGTTTTGCTCCGGCCGGCCGACTCGTCTGGCGGACAGAAGCGTTGGTGCTTCCGATCCGGACCGACGACAGCTTCGTACAGCAACTCCGTGTGAACCTGGCTTCCAAGCAGCCTGGCGAGCATGTTTATCAAGGCGCGATGCGGCTGGCTACCGTCGCGCGCGCGAAACGCCCGTTCAGCGTCAGTTCGCTCCAGATCGGCAACATCCGCATCGTCCATCTTCCTGGCGAGCCGATGCTGGAGTTTCAAGCGTTCGCGCAGAGCTGCCGGCCCGATGATTTTGTGGCTGTGGCGGGCTACGGGGACTGTGCGCCAGCGTACCTGTGTACTGACCGGGCGTTTTCAGAGGGTGGCTATGAGCCGGCCAATTCGATTTTGGCGGCGGGCTCGGAAACGTTCTTAAAAGACGCGATACAGCGCTTACTGGGAGTTTGAGCATCCCACAGAATTAAAACAAAACAAAGGAGAAGACGATGAAAACCAATGCATCAGGTGGAAGCGCGAAGCTGAACGCTGATATGACCCGCAGGAGTTTTGTTAAAACCACGGGCGTCGCGGCCTTGGCGGGAGCCGCCGCATCCCAGCTGACCGTCACAGAGGCCCTCGCGAGTGAAGGGGGGGCCAAAGCAGTGACCGTATCGCAGGAGCGCATCAGTGCGCTTAGACGCTGGCCTCGGTACGGGGATGCTGAAAAAAAACGGCTTCACGAGATGATCGACAAGGGGATCACATATGCCGAGAACAAGCAGTTTGAAAAGGAGTGGATCGCCTATACAGGGACGCCGTTCGCAAAAGTCCATATGAACGGATCAAGTGCGCTAACCAGCATGTATTTCGCGCTGTCTCTTGATGTGCCACCCGGCAGCGAAGTGATGGTGCCGAGTTACACCTTCTTTTCCGCCTGTCTAGCATTGCGGTTTTCGAATCTGGTCCCGGTCTTCGTCGATATCGACCCAAAGACCGCCTGCTTCGATCTGGAAGATGCGAAGCGTAAACTGACGCCGCGAACCGTGGCTGTGGAGGTGATGCATTCTTGGGGGCTGCCTTGCGAGATGGATAAGATTTTCGCGTGGGCCAAGGAGAAGGGCCTTGTCACGCTCGAAGACGCCTCGCACGCGCACGGGGCGTCGATGCAGGGCAAGAAAATCGGCACATGGGGCGACATGGCGGCCTTAAGTTTTCAAGCGAGCAAGCCATTGCCGGCGATTGAGGGCGGCATGGGCATGTACAAGACGCGTGAGTACTTCGAGCGCGCTGCGGCCTTTGGCAATTACGATGATCCAGGCACATTTCCTAAAGACAGCCCTGTCTATGCCTATGCAGGCACGGGGTATGGACAGAAGTATCGGATGCACCCGTACGCCGCCGCTCTGGCCCGCATGCAATTGAAAGAGCTTGATGAACAAAGAGCGATCACCATGAAAAATGTCCGCGCCGTGAACGACCGGCTCACCCAGTTGCCGGGCATCACCGAGCCCCGGTGCCGCCCCGATCAAGAGCGCGTCTATTACAACAGCAACATGCTGCTGGTTGACTTTAAGTCGCTCGGGCTTTCGCGCGAGACCGTGGTCGCCGCGTTGGCGGCTGAGGGTGCCGACATCGGATTCTGGGACTATCCGCTGCAGCACAAACTGAAGATCTACTCGGAAGCCAAGTGGTGGCATCACGCGCCGACGATCCCGACAAGCATGCCGGGCAGCGATTATGTCAACGCCAATCATCTCATGCTCCCGCTCTTCTATGACGATGCGGCAGAGGTGAATGAGCAGTACGTCAAAGCCTTTGAAAAAGTCTGGGCGCGTCGTGGTACGCTGAAGCAGTCTTAAGGTTGTCAGGGAGATGTGGCATGGATTTAAGTGTACGTCTGGCACAGATGCGGCTTGCGCTTAATCATCAGTGGTTGCGTCGCGTATCCTTGCGGCTAAAGTTTGGCATTGCGGTCGCATTGGGGCTTGCGAATTTGCCGAGCTCAGTGCGCGCCTATCCCTCATACTCGCCTAGTGCCGAACTGGTATGTGTCGCCCCTTATGATCACGCCACAACGGGGAGTGGCAACTGGGGCGCTGGCACGGGCAACACCTCGCGGGAGTTTCTGACAGTAGGGCAACAATACCGTATCCGTCAAAACGGCGCGCTCGCACGATGTCGCCTTTATACGGTCTCGACGAACCAGTTGACCGGGTTCTACCTGACGGTCTGGCGCAAAGACGGGGCCACCTATGACCGCGTCGGCATCAGTGGAAACCTGTGCGGAAGTCTGGTTCCGGGCGTGATTACAGCGATTGATCTGGATGCCCCCCTCTCCGTTCAGGAGGGGGATTACTATGGTTATCGGCTGGAGATACCCACAACCGCATTGAATGTTTATCAATTTTTTGCACGCACCGGAGTAACAGGGGTGACGTCTTACTACGTGAACAACGCCAGCCCTTCCCCAGTGGATTTCGACTGGACGACAGGTTCGTCGATTGCAGGTGCGGTGTTGCCGATTGAGCTGTGGATGAGCGCACCCCAGGTGGCTTTCATTGGAGATTCCATCATTGCAGGACATCCGACGCACTACAGTTTTCTCGAGACGACCGCGACGACGGTCATAGCGTCTACCATCGAGCGCCAGTTCGCCGACCTTACGGGCTACACCTATCAGAACTTGGGCATTGGCTCGCAAAAGACGGCTGACATCGCGGCCCGCTTTACCGCTGACCTGCTGGGCATCAAGCCTCGGTTAGCCATTATCGAAGGCGGGGTGAACGATTTGGCTAATGGCGGCAGTAAGGCCAATTACCTGGCGAACATGGCTGGAATGCTGGCAGCGGCGCAGGCGGATACGAATGTCACGACTGTGGCGGTGCTTAAAATTTTGCCGTGGTCCAACGGAACACTGACACAAATGCAGGCACGGGACGATTGGAATGCCGCGCTTGCCGTGACAGTCTCCAACTATGCCAAGGCCTCCGTGGTGGATGCTAGTTCCTATGTTGGGCAATTCCGCACGGGCGGCGATGCCGGCAATTTATGGAATATTCAGGCTATTTATAATGCTGATGGCGTTCATTTCAATCAAGCCGGGCACTCGCAGATTGCGCAGGCGATTGCCGATGCTCTGCCGTTGGCGTCAGGCCTAGAGCTGGTGACGAACTTCTTGCCCTATGCGGAATCGTTCGAAGGCTATGCGGAGGGCGAACGACCAACCGTTGCCCAGGGATGGACAATCAACACGGCGGGGCAAACCCAGGTGACCGGGGAGCCGAGGATCCTAAACAAGCTCACGAACGACTACCCATGGCCGCTCCCTCTGCAGGTTCTTCATACAAAGGTGTTGCAGTTGGGGATGGATGCGATAAGTAACGCCGTGGACAGCCAAATCGAGACGTGCGTTGTGACGGATATCAAGGGGTGGAATAAAGTAGGCGACCAGCATCCGGGTTCTTGGTTTCACATGGTCAACCGCACAGACACCCGCATGACCACGTTCGAAGTGAAGGGCGACGGTTATCTTGACGATTTGTTGATACGCTCCTATTCAGGCGACGGCAGTTTGCTGTACATCAGGTAATGGCGATAATTTTTAGCACAGGCGTTTTTTCGGCCTTTTCAGCCGATCTGTCGGACGCGTATAATGACGAAAAAACTTAAAAGAAAGAGTTAAACAAAACGAAAAAAATACAAAACTCGATGTTTGGGCGCATGCTCGCGGTGCCAGTTTTTTTCAGTGTCTTAATCAGCACGGGCGGGTGGTGTGCGTCCGCGGCGGAGAGCAAGTGTAGCGTGCGCACCAATCTGGTGACGAGCAACGTCACGCCTACGATTATCACGGCATCAGCGTGGGCGCGGCAACGCGAGGATATTTTGACCCGCATGCAATTGGTAATGGGGCCTTTGCCGGATGATGCCAAACGCGTGGCATTGGATTTACAGGTTGATGAGTCGGTGGTTTTGACCAAGGTCAAGCGCCTGCGGATTTCATTTGCGGTTGAGGCTGGAGATCGCGTGCCAGCCTATTTACTGATTCCAATAAGTGTGACGTCCAAACTGCCGGCGGTATTGTGTTTGCATCAGACCACACGTATTGGCAAGGATGAACCTTCCGGGGTGGGTGGCAGTGAAAATTTGCACTATGCGCTGGAACTCGCTGAGCGGGGATACGTTACGCTGGCACCTGACTATCCCAACTTTGGCGGATACCGCTGCGATCCTTACAAGCTGGGCTATGCGAGCGCGACTATGAAAGGCATCTGGAACCATATGCGGGCGGTCGATCTGCTGCAGTCTCTGGCCGAGGTGGACCCCAGCCGGATCGGTTGTATCGGCCATTCCTTGGGCGGCCACAACACGCTGTTCCTGGCTGTCTTTGACATCAGAATCAAGGCCCTGGTGTCAAGTTGTGGCTTTAATTCGTTCTTCAAATACTGTGGTGGAAATTTGGCTGGCTGGAGTCATCCGGGCTATATGCCGCGAATCGCCAGCGTATATGGAAGCGATCCCAAGAAAATGCCATTCGACTTCACAGAGGTCATCAGCGCGATTGCTCCTCGGCCTCTCTTCATCAATGCCCCTCTTGGAGATCTCAATTTCGAGGTGTCGGGCGTGAAAGATTGTGTGGCCGCAGCGCGTCCGGTATATGAACTGCTGGGTGCGCGCGATGACCTTGTGGCTAGGTACCCGGTTGGCGGCCACGATTTTGCCCCAATTGTTCGAGAGGCTGCGTATACATTCCTCGACCAGGCTTTGAAGCCCATGCCGACTCCCTAACATCTGTGCCGCCGCACGTGCGCTCGCTAAGAAGTACCGCTTGCCGTTGTGCGACTTGCACGAACACTATGCTGCCCAGTTCAAGAAGAACTCACACCTCATCGACAATCTCATCCTTCCGGATGGCGTCCACCTGACTGACAAAGGCAATGAGCTGGCCGCGAAATATGTCGCTCCCTATATTGCAGAAGCGTTGGCCAAACCGCAAAACAACCGAACAAAATGAGGACCCCAGAAACCGCACTGCTCCTCAGCCCGCACGCAAGCAAGAAACTAATATTGCGCAAACGCGGGTAGTCAGGCACAGGCGTTTTGGTCTATACTCGCTGCATCATAAAGGAGGAAGGGTATGAGCGTGTCCACTTCGAGACGGTCATTTTTCACAAGCGCTTTGGCAGGCGCGGGCCTGGCGGCCGTGGGGGCGCGGGCGGCCGCGCCGAAAATCGCGGGGTTTGACGAGACTGAGGCGGGCACTCTAAAGGGTGCAAAATGGCAACCGGTCTCCGACCGTAAGATCAAGGTCGGCATCGCCGGGTACGGGGTCTGCAAATTCGGGGGGCAGTTCGGTTTCCAAACCCATCCGAACGTGGAGGTGGTGGCAGCCACCGACCTCGATCCAACGGCCTGCGCTGAACTCGCCAAGGTGACCGGTGCCAAAAAAACTTACACCTCGTGCGAGGAGATGTTCGAGAAGGACACGGAGATCGAAGCGGTCTACATTGCCACCGACGCGCCGAGCCATGCGCGGCTCGTCATTGCGGGGCTCAAGCGCGGCCTGCATGTTGCTTCTGCCGTGCCGGCAGTCTTCGGCGTTGAGCAGCTCGAATTCGCGGACGAGCTGCTCGTAACCGTCAAAAAGACAGGGCTCGTCTACGCGATGTACGAGACCAGCGCATTCCGTGCGGAGTGCTACGCCATGCGGGAGCTTTATAAAGCGGGCGGTTTCGGCAAGATGCTCTATACCGAAGGCGAGTATTACCACTACATGGATACGCCTATCGGCTC
>JBBRJN010000076.1:0-9708 GCA_038219365.1 Kiritimatiellia bacterium
TCAGCCAGGACGGGCCCGCGTGGCCGGACAAGTGTGCCCAGTAGCCGGAACGGACAAAATCCGGATATGTCGCTACATCTCTTTGAAGTAGAGGTTGTTGCGCATATGGAGTGCGCAAAATATCGCTGGAACTTCGGCTTAAAATGAATCCATGAGGCGCTGGTGTAAAAGGCGTCGATCCTCTGAGCCGGTTTAACAGCGGAACAATCGAACACGGGCCGCTCGCCCGGGTAGGCCCAGTAATTGATGCGTTTGTCCGGCTTGCCGCTTTGGTCAAGATACGTGATATAGGCGAAGATCCCCTTGTTACGGGCGGTCTGAGCCTCAGTTATGATACGTGACGCCACGGATGAAGACCGTGTCACCCGGTGCAGCCGCTTTCTGGCTGCGTTGAACGATGGCGAACGGCTTGTCCAGCGTTCCCGGATCACTGTCGTTCCCACACGGCCTTGCCGCTGTAATCCAATCTGATCGCAGATTGAGTGACAACAGAGTTGGTCGTGTCGGCCCGGTTGTCGGCGGCGCGTGACACAACCAGCGGCGCAAGCGGCAAGGCGGTGAGGATGAGGATTGTGTGTTTCATCGTTGTTGGATTGGCTTTCAATTTGGCGATCCGCGGCCGGCGCGGTAGTTGATGGTAATGCCGTTGAGCTGGAGTTGGTGCCCGACCAATGTAGGCTCGCGGTTGGCCGGGACAATGACGATGACGGCGGCTTGATCGGCGCCGAGGAAACCCATGCTGGCACCCATGTAGATGGCGATGCGGGTGAGAGAGGTGCGCGTATTCATGTGATGCGCCCTTTCATTCCCGCTGCCAGACGCGGATATAGTCGATTTCGAAGTCGGCCGGCAGGTCTTTCGCTTGCGGCAGCCCGTGCCAAGGGAAGCTCTCCGAATCGACCCAGAGCCAGAGAGGGTTCTTCAGAACCCACTTGTCGCCCAGCTCTTCCTTCGTCACGCGCCCAACCCGTATCCCGTCAGCATAGAAGGCCAGCTCTTTTTCATTCCACTCGCAGCCGTAGACATGGAATCCGCCAGCCACTCGCCAGCCGAGTTCATGTTTCTCCTGCCATACCCGCTTGAGTCCGCCTTTTGGATTTGACCAGTCGATCAGGGTGAACATGTATTCTTTTTCCAAGTGCTTTTTATGCGATTGAGCCGGTGCGCCCATAAACTCGAACACATCCAGCTCGGATTGATGGCCAGTCATCCAAAAAGAGCTTGTAATCGAGGCATCAGCAGCCTTGCACTTGATCTCCAAGTAGCCAGCCATAGAGAAACTGCCGCTTGCTGATGACCGCCGCCGTGGTGATGTTTCGTATTTCTTGCCGTCCGAGTCGGGCTTTTCCGAAAAGCGGAAATCGGGCTGCCACCGCGTTTGCAGCTTCAGTTTTGTTTTCATTTACTTGCATATCGGCGTCAGATTGCCCTGAAGTGAAATCCCACTGCAGTCCTGCAGATAGAGCCAATTCACCTTCGAGTGGTTGTCCAGCCCCTTTAGCATTGGCGCGTCTGCGGGATAATCGATGCTGTTGCCCTGGATCCTCAACCCGGCAACGTTGTGAATGTTGACCGGCGTGACCGACGTACGCCCAAAGTAATTCCCAATGATTGTCATGTTCGTGACAGGTCTGGCCTGGAAACGTCGCCGGTTACTACCGCCGCCCGCCGGTTGTACGGAAACACTAATCGCGGCACCGTCCGGTGGCGACTCCAGAAAACGGTTATTGCGGATCACCAGGTTGCGTGCGAACGGCCCTTCCATCCACGGTCCCCAAGTCTCAAACTGGATGGTAAGGCCCTGCCCGACATTCTGCAGGGTGTTATTCTCAATGAGCCCGTTTGGCGAACCATTGATCAGGGTGCGCTGGAAGTTGTCATGCAGCCAGCAATTGCGCAGAACAAATCCCGCGGCCGAGCGCTTGCCATCCAACACCACCAGCGCCAACGGCGGAAGATCCAGCGGCCGATCCAGCTCCACTAGGAATTCACCTTTGGCGCGGTACTTCTCATTGATCGCCAGCGACGGACCTTCCAGTGTCGCCTGGACAGACAATACCTTGGTAACGCCCAGCAGTTCGATGGACTTCTGATCCCAGAACTCGATTCTATCTCCGACGTCATACGCACCTTCCAGGGAGTAGCGACGATCGGCGATTTTTTCGACGACGCGTCCAAAACTGCCGTGGATGTTCAGGTTGTCGTCCGCGCTGTAGGCCGACTCACAGCGATCAAGGGTCGGACCGTGATCGGTGCCGGCGAGATGAAAAACGTCGGCACCGAACGCCTGGAGCCGATTGGTGTGCGGACGTCGTGTGGCACGCACCCGCAGGTAAATGTTGCTCCCCGCACCGCCACCTTCATATACCGCCACGCCGGGACTGGACCACACTTGCGCATCTTCAAAACGCATTCCCTCACACGCGATGGAGCGCAGCGCGGCACCCGTTCGGATCGTGCCAACCACATAATCGCCAGCCTTCAGCGTCGCCGGAATGCCAGACCTTTCGATCTTGCTGCACAATACGCTGCCGCCGTTGTCCACGAGTTTCCAAGTGCCCGGGCTGTGCCGATGGTTGATGAAGCGCCCCTCTGCGTCATAAAACATCAATGCCCGGTTGCCCTCGGTTTCCAGTTCGCCGTTCGCATTGCGGGGTTCGAATCCCTTCATGACCCTTGCCCGGACGGTCTCGGCTTTGTGATCGAGCTCGGTGACACGCGCTTGGAACCAACAGGGCAACGTGAAGTCGATGGTCAGGCCGCGCACGGTCACGTTACGGCAGTTCTCGAACTTCAGAGCGTGGATCATGGGCGGCTCAAACCAGAAAATCACACCCTCGGCAACAATCTCCAGATCGTTGAGATCGCGCAGCGAGGACGCTTGGCTCCCCCGGGCATGAAACAGATAATCTCCGGGCGGAATGACGAGTTTTCCACATTTTGCCTCCGACGCCAAACGAATTGTTTGCAAGATATCCTGACCCTTCTTGCGCAGAACCTCCTTCTCACCTTCACTCCATGAGGGATATCCGGTGGGAAGCTCAGGCCGCCAGCGAGATACAAACGGCTCCGGCACGATCTGCAACGCCACGCTTATACGAACTGGTTTTGCCACTGCTACCACTCGGATATCGAGCGTTGATTTCGCGCTGAGATCATAGGCAACGACATCGACTCCATGGCGAAGCGCATCTGTCGCTTCGAGCTTGATACTCAAGATTGCTCTGCCGTCGACAAGCAAATCAAGCGTCGCGTCCGTTTCCAAAGACAGCTTCTGGAACCAGCCAACGAGGCGGACACTTCCCGCATGGGAAATCGGCAGACGTTGAACGTCTTCCCGCCCGGATTGTGCTTCAAAGACGGTATCCATTTTCGCGAGGGCATCGTCAAACCCAAACTCACCCGTAGCCTCTGCACGGATGCTCGGCGGTAAGGCTAGAGCGAGCGCCAAGTAGGCCACGGCCAAGCTGATCATAGGCTCGGTGGTCGCTGTTTCCGCCGCGCGCGGCGCGGTCAGCGGTGCCTGCCGCAGGGCTGTGATGAGGTGGACTAAGTAGTTCATGGCTGTTTCCTAATTAAAATCTAACACGAGCTTTTGGTTTCCTTTCTGAACGGTCACAGTGCCTTTGCCGAAATCACCTTGAATGAATGGGCTGTCGTAAACGCGTTGCGGAGCGTAGTTCACCGTCTGGCCGTCCACCTGCGGCGGATGCGAGTAATCACCGAACAGCGTAAGCGTGTTCTTGTTCAACCGGCTCGTGTAATCGAGGCGGTTGCTCTCCCAGCGCAGAGGGTTCGCAAGCGTCGCGCGCTGAAACTCGGCGAAGCTTGCGCAATTGCTCTTGCGCGCGACCTCGATGATGACCGGCGAGAACTCATCCACACAGTTGAGCCACTCACCCGCATCAATGGCGCCTGTTTTCTTCCGGTGTTGCTCAATGCTGTCCGGTTCCCACGTGGTGCCACCGGCGACGACGCGTACCGCAGCGAACGCCTGTGGTGCCTCGGCGAAAACCCATCCATTGCTCTCAACCCGGCGCAGAGCGGCGTCGAACCAGAGTCGCTGGCCTTTAGCGGCCTTGGAGGTCTTGAGTCGTTGCACGATGAGCACGCCACGCTTCTGCACCGACCAGCTGGCGTTGTAGAAACTGCCATGGTCCGGCTGGAGTGGTTGCGCAAAGATGCGGGCCGTCGGGTGACCGGCAAAGATGACGCCTTCCCAACGGTTCTGGCTGCTAATGGCGGTCCAGTCTTTAACCGGACGGGCTTCCACCATGCTCGTGCCGATTACAAAGTCGGGCGTGCAATACGTGTAGCGCAGCAATCCGCCGCCCTCGGGAAGCAGCGGATAGAGACCTTGTGCGACGAAGAACGGATGCTTCGGATCACTGACATAATTCGGGAGAGGTTCGCCTTCCTGATGCGTCACCGCCAGACCTGGGCGACGTGAGAGGTACTCATAAACACCGCGCCCGTCGACATCCAGCGCAAGCTCCGAAACAAGAGGCGACGGCCGCCAGAACGTGGTCGCTGCGCACATCGCCGAGGGATGCTGGCTCTTTTCCCGGCCAAGGCCAAAATGGAACCACGCCACGCCGTCCATGCTGGAGCCTGAGGTCGAGTCGGTGCCAGGATAACAGCGGTGCCGGCTGCCTCCGCGTACGCCATTGATTTGTTCGACGGCCCAGTCGGCCCAGAAAAGGTCAAGCAACATCGCAAAGCGCCGGCGCAACACCGGATCGTCGGCGAAGTCGGCGAGGTTGTACCAGCCGCCGAGCGTGTATTTGTTGTAACCGGAATTACACTCGACGAGAAGCCCGCAGGTGGCGCGAGCGCGGGCGAAGCGCTGGAAGTACTCGCTGAACGCCGTCGCCATTTGCGCGGGCGTTGTGCCGTCGGCGTACAGTCGGTTCTTGTACGCGGGATGGTGCGCGAAGATTTGCGCGGCGCCCCAGAAGCTCGACCATGCCTGCGCGTGATGGTTTTCGCTGCCCCATTTCCACCCATCGCGGTCCGGCAGCGTCATTCCAGTCTGGCATCGCGGCGCGGCCCACTGCCAGAGCATGTCGAGTAACGCAGCTTCCGCCTCGGCGCTTATGCGGCCGGGAAAGTGCTTGCTGGCACTACCAAAGAGGAAATAGATGCGTTCGAGAAGATAGGCGTGCCAGTGAAAATCGCCAGCCTTGAGCGCTGCGGGGAATTCCTGCTCACGCTCCGCGAGAATCGCCTTGTCAGCTTCGGCGGTGCGTTGGTTAAGCCAGTAGGCGGCCAGCGCAAAGTCTTCATCGTGCCAGCAGCCGCTCGGCGGATATGGCTTGGCCAATTGCGCACGCATCACGACCTCACAGCGCGCGTCGTGATCACCGCTTGGCGCCTTGTCCGCAGCGTAGAACGCAGCGGGCGGTGCCAGTAGCAGTGTGGTCAGGACGAGGGTCTTTCTCGTATTCATTTCTTATGCTCCTTTGAGAGCGCGGTCAGCCCCCCAATCTGGTTGAGCGACAGCGGCGGTGCCAGAAGAAGGACGGTGAGCAGGGTGATGATGAGCTTCATTTGAGTGTCACTTCAACCGCACCGGTCTGATGGGACAGGCAAAGGTTCAGAGTTTTCGTCGCATCATCCCAATCATTTTGTTTCGCAGCAGACGGCGGTTCGATTTTTACATTGGGTTTGCGCGAACAAGTCAGCGATATAGCCAGAGCGCGGTCAGGATATTCGCAATTCGTCTGGAACCAGAAGCTGCCGTCGCCGGCGATTTTGCCGATGAGATATTCGTGGACTCCGATGGTGCCGCTTAAGCCACGCAGCAGACCGCGCTCGAACGGCATGGCGAAGTGTTGGGGCACCTCCTGATTTTCGTTCGAGTCGGTAAGGATAACGGTACCGTCGCACTCCCACATGAAGGCATCGCCGCTGAAGCGCAGCGGATAGATGGCATTGAAAACTTCCCGTGCGTGGGTGGCGTCGAGCAGGTCGCGTTGCGCCAGCACGCGCGTGCGACCTGCAAGATTGGTGGTGCCCGGCGGCAGCAGGCAGACGATGCCGTAGCGGCTGCTGTTCGGTATCAGGTCCTGGTCGCCGGGTGCTTTCAGCGCGTAAAGGTCGCGGAGGAACGCATAGCCGCCGACGTACTGTTTCTGATGTTTTCCCTTCGTCATTTCGGGATCGGGATTCACGGCGAGACGGATGCTGTCGAGAAATGCCGTGCGCGACGGGATGAGCTTGTGCTCGATGACCGCCTTCACGAACGGCAAGAAAAAACGGGTGTAATTGTTAGCCGCCTTGCCTTCGGGTGTCCATTGGTGCGCGGATTCGAGATGGAACACGGTGGAGCCTGACGCAATGCCCATCAGCCACATTTGAATGTCGTAAGTCCACGGACACTGCTTGGTGCCGACTTTGCGGCGATTGGCCCAGCGCTGCTCCTCTGGAATGACCTCGCCCAACTGTGTGAACCCGCACCCGGGCCAGATCCATTCATCCACCCACGTGCCGCAATTCTCCACGAGGCCCGCCGCCATCAGGCCTTGGACTGCGCCGTATGAATGCAGCGCGAGGTCGCCCTTGGTCGTCTTGAACATCGGCACGATGTTACGGTTATACCGTTCGAATGTTTCGCGCTCGCGTCGGGCAAAGTCGGGCCAGCGGAGATAACCGGCATCGCCGTCGGCGAAGAAATAGAAGCGCCCATATTTCCCGCAGAGCGTCCATGCCCGGTGAAGAAAGTCCGATTCCGAAAGGTTGTCTTCCGGTCCCTTTTCCCAATACATGCCGTCGAAGTGCTCGCCTTCGGCCGTGCCGATGCAGTGGCTGTAATTCTGAAAGAGAAATTCAACTGTCGCCAGCGACACCTGGCAGCGATTATTCCAGATCACAAAATCCACGCCGAGTTCCTGATACTTCTTCGCGCGCTCAAAAACCTTATCCGACGCGAGCGCGAGATCGTCCACGATAATGACCTGCTCCAACCCGGGCGGGATGATGTCCTTCACATGCTCGGGATACTTGAGCGGGTTCCAGGTACGACTGCGCATCATAAACAACGGACGCTCCGGCGTGATCATGCGAACCACGTTGGGCAGTACAGGATGATCGGCGTTGACCTTTAACGCGCGCGTGTCACTCCACGGCCCCGGCTGGCCGCTCACGAGTGCGCGCACCCGCCACCAGTAAGCACCGGGCGAAAGGACGTCCTTCGGGAAATAGAGGTTTTTATGAAACCCCTTGTTCACGGTTCTCTTCGTCTTGACTAGTTCGGCGAAGGCAACATCGCTGGCGATCTGGATTTCAAAATTAGTGCAACCCGCTACCGGCAACCACTGGAAATACGTCGCCACGTCTGTCAGCTCCATGCCGTTGACAGGACTCAACAGCACAGGCGCATCCGCAGCGTGCAGCGTGGCCAGCGGCGTGAGCAAAAGGGCGGCGAGAAGGGTGAGTGGGTATTTCATCATGTGGCGACTGCGCCGTGTGGTGAGGCTCATCCTTGCCCTAGCTTTTGCCTTTATTCTTTGTCTTCGTCTCCGACTTTTCGCCTCCTTCGGGCGGTGCCCACGCGGCGGGCTGCGGGTTCGCGACTTTCAGCGGAGCGGTGTCGCCGTAACGCGCCATTTCCATTTTAAGGAGCTCAGTCATTTCCGCAACTTTCGCGGAGAATTCGGGTTTCTCGGCCAGGTTGTGCATTTCGTGCGGATCACTCTGCAGATCGAAGAGCTGGGTTACATTGACGAGCGGATAGCGGATGAGCTTCCATTTCTGATCGCGTACTGATCGCTGGCAATCTTTATAGCCGGTGTAGCAAAAGTCGCGGACTTTGGTTTCCTTGCCGGAGATGATCGGTACAAGGCTTTTGCCTTCGACACCTTCCGGAAGCGTTGCCCCGCCGAACTCGGCAAAGGTGGGAAATAAATCCATGAGATAGACAAACGCCTCGCTCTGGCCTTTCGGAATGCCCGGCCCGGCGATAACGCACGGCACGTGCATACCGCCAAACTCATATAGGTTTTGTTTCCCGAACAGCCCGTGCTCGCCGACTGAAAGGCCGTTGTCGCCGGTGAAGATGATGATCGTGTTAGCCCACTCGCCGCTCTTTTTTAACTCGTCGAAAATGCGTCCGATGTGGTGATCGAGCCCACTGATGCATGCGTAGTAATCGGCGAGTTGCTGCTTCGTGTCAGCAGGCGTGCGCGGCCAGGGGGCGAGCTTTTCGTCGCGCACCGTCATCTCGCCATTGTCAAAGGGGTGCAGCGGCATGAAGGCGGGCAGAAGCGGGATTGATGCCGGGTCATACATGTGCTGAAACTCCGGCGCGGAGACACGCGGGTCGTGCGGCACCGGCGGAGCGAGATACATGTAGAACGGCTTGTCCGTTTTCCGCGCTTGCAAGAATTTGATCGCCGCATCCGCATGACGCTCGCTGCTGCCGCGGCGCAGGACTGGCGTGTGATCGTCCATGATGAGATTGGTGTCAAAGGCCTTGAGGCCGACGGTGTATTCATTGCCGCCCTTGCCGCCGTGCCATGTTTCATATCCGGCGCGACTCAGCACCTTGGCCAGAGTCGCCTCGGCATTGCCATGACTGTCGCCTGGTACGGGAATATGCAGCCAAGAGCGACCCGTTTGCATCATCGTGCGACTCGGCGCACAAACGGCACCCATCATTGAGCCCATGGTGTAGCAGTGCGTGAAGCTGAAACCGCTCGCGGCGAGCGTGTCGAGGTTCGGCGTCTTCACCACCGGATTCCCCAAAGCGCCAAGTCCATCCGCCCGATGATCGTCAGCGTTGATGTGGAGAATGTTCAGCCGCCGTGCCGGCGCATCGGCGGCGTGGAGCGGAAGCAGGGAAGCGGATAGAGCGGCGAGCAACAGGCCCGCGGTTAATGTGCTTGTCTTGCTTGTAGTACTCCTCGGACACAACAAGCGAATGGTGTGAGGAATTGCGCTTTTGGTCGTCGTTCCTATCAGGTGTTTATCGTCCGTCATTTGGTCGAGGCTCCGTTAACGTTTTGCAGATCGCGATCCAATCAGACGCCCAGCCCGACCTTGAAGGCCACGGCATGCTTGCAGGGCAACGCGGTCGGCTTCTGAATCACCAGCGCATCGGCCTCCTGCTTCCACGTGAGCTTCTCGGCGCTGCCCAGCAGCTGCACGTTCGCGATTGCTTTTTTGCCCTTGGCGAGCGCGCGGACCGTGATGTCGGCAGCGGGAACGCCGAGCGCGATCACGTACAGCGTGCGGCCGTCCTTCGACTGCGTAAAACGGATGTCGTCGGCACTGAAGCTGAAGTCCTCTTTGAACGCGCCGCCGGTGACCGTCGCCTTCCCTTCCCCATACACCGACCAAGGCCGGGTCGCGAAGACCGCCTCGCTGTTGATCGACATCCACACGGCCAGGTCGCCGAGGAGCCGCTCAACTTCGGCGTCGAGCGAGCCGTCCGGACGCTGGATGATATTGAGCAGCATGTTGCCGTTCTTGCTCACCACGTCGACCAGCGTCTGGATCACCCAGTCCGCATCGCGGTACATGCCGCCCGTCGACTTGGTTTTCCAGGCCTTGTTATAGAACCAGTCGCCGATGGAGGTGTCAGTCTGCCAAGGAGCCGCTTTAATGGCAGAGAGCCCGCCACGTTCGACGTCCTGCACGCCGATGCCTTCGACGTATTCGCCGTGGCCGGGCTTGGTCGTCCAGTCCTTGAGGCAGTAGACCGCGTCC
>JBBRJN010000077.1:0-9707 GCA_038219365.1 Kiritimatiellia bacterium
AAGCAGTTTCTCAACCGCATCCATACCCTGCGCACCGAGATCTCTCCCGAGATCAGCAAGTTGCGCCAAGCCCGCTACGCCGCACGCTGGCAGGCCTGCCTCGAAAAAATGGAAGAGGAGAGCCGCGCCACCTCGCACCTCATGCGCACGCGCCTGCCACACCCCGAGCGCACGCTCGCAGGTCTCGCCGCCTTTTATGCCGCCGAGGGCACGCTCGAACAGCTCTGCGCCCGCGTCAACACCGCCGCCCTGCTCGTCTGGCGCAAGCTCTACACCCACCTACGCGAACTCGAGCGCCGCAGCCACCGCCTCGAAGACCTGCGCACGCGCGTCGGCGAACTCGCCCGTCTCCCGTCCGATGCGGTCCCCTCCGCCTACCTGCACGGACTGCTCGCACCTGCCCGCATGATCGGCGACATGCACTTCTGGGATGAGATCGAAAAGGCGATCCCGCCCCAACCGCGCTGGGATCGGCACCGCCTCCGCGAAGAGACGACCCTCTGGCTCGACGAAAAAACCCGCAGCGACGGCACACCGACCCAATCCCTCGAAGAGGCCCGCCTGCAAGCGCTCCAAGCCTGGCTGACCCGCTGCGGGCTCGCCCCTTCGCCCGAAGCCTCCCGCCTCGTCTCGCAGGGTGAGTTCTCCTCCTTCGAAGACTTCCCCCGCCTCATCGAACTCGGCCGCAGCGGACTGCTCGGCCGCGGCGCACGCCTCTCTAAGCTCGGGCTCGAACTCACCCCGACCGCCGACCCCGTGCGCGTCGAAGCCGACCGCCACGCCCTCGCCTTCCACGATCTGCTCATTCACGCCAAGGGTAGCCCGCGACCTCCGGGCGCGGAAAGCGTGCCCGGAGAGTCCGCGCCGCCCGCCTCCCCGCTCCCCGCATCCCAACTCCCAACTCCTCACTCCTAACTCCTAACTCCTCCTTTCTTATGTCCGCCTTCGACGATCTTCTCCAGAAACAAAAATCCCGCGTGCAGGCCGTGCTCAACATCCTGCTCGAAAGCCCCTATTTCTACAAGACCGACCACGAGGAACACTTTCTCTTCCTGCGCCGGTACCAGCGCGAGTTCGCCAGCTTTTTCGAGGACTCCTTCGGCTGGGTTCTGGTGGCCGACCCCAAGTGTGCGCGCCTTTACAAGGAAACCTGGTACAATGAGCGCATCACGCCTTCGAACCGCGATCTTTTCAACTTCACCCGCCGCGACGAGTGCGTCGCCTTCATGCTGCTTCTCGAATTTTTCGAGCACAAGCTGGAGGAGGACTCCGCCAGCGTCGAGGAACCCGAGAACATCCGTTTTCGTTTCGGCGACCTGCTGCTCTTCGAGCGCAACCGCTTTCTCGAACTCTTCACGGAACAGGCCGACAGCTACACGGAGGAAGACGTGCGCAAGATCATGCGCCCGGTCATGCCCCAGCTCGAGAAGTACCGATTCCTGTTGAAGATCGATCCGCCGGAAGACGAGACGATCGAGCCCGACGACACCATTTACGAGTGCCTCCCCGCGCTCTGGCACTACAGCGTCCAGCGGATCTCTCGCCCCATCGACGAAACGCCTGCACCCCAACTCCTAACTCCTCAATCCTAACTTCTCACGCCTCCTTTTTCTCGCCATGGACTTCTACCGCATCACCAAAATCCGTCTCGTCAACTTCCATAACTTCGTGGACGAGACCATCGAGGTCCGTTCGGGCGGCCACCTTTTCATGCTCGGCGACAACGGCTCGGGCAAGACCACCGTGCTGGACGCTGTGCATTACGTGCTCACCGCGGGACGCTCGATGGAGTTCAACTCCGCCGCACGCGTGGCAGGTGCCAAACACGCTGGCGGCCGTTCGATGCAGGGCGTGGTGATGCGCTACAACATAGAGGCCAACGGGCCCATCAACACCAACGGCGGCATCACCTACGCCGCCGTCGAACTCGCCGGACGCAACGGACGCCCCGTGACCGCCGCCATAGGCATCAGCACCCACAGCATGGAAGAAGCGGTCGAACGCTGGGGCGTCATCAAAGAGTGTACGGTTGACGAACTGCCCTTCCTCCAGCGCGAGGGCAGCAAGACGCGCGTCACGACGAAGGCCGAGCTCAAGGCCGCGCTCGGCGGCAGCGGCTACTATGGCCAGATCGGCGCCTATGCCGACGAGCTCGCGACCCGCTTCTTCTACGATCGAGAGACTTTCGAGGATGTCTGCAAGTTCCTCGCCACCGGCAAAGCCTACCGCGAGATCGCCGCCCACACCAGCGACTACCATCAGCTCTTCCGGCAGCTCCTGCAGGAGCCGCCGCACGAAGTCTTCGAAGAGGTCATCGCCAACCTGAAATCGTTGGAAGAAAGCCGCCAGGACCTCGACAAGCTCCGCGCCAAGCACCGGTTTGTCGAAGAGCTGTGTATCCTCTCGACCCAGGTGCTCGACGCCCGCATCGACCACGCCGCCAGCCAATGGCAGGAACGTCACCTCGCGGCGCGTGAATTCCAAAACGCCTACGATCAGAACGCCGCGCTGCTCGCCGCCGAAGAGACCCGCCTGGCCGGACTACAGGAGGATCAAAAGCGCCTCGAGAACGTGGTCGAAGCCACCTCCCTGCGCCTCCATGAACTCAGGCAGCAGGACGCCCAAGGGCTCGTCTCGAAAGAGCGCGAGGCGCGCCTCAACGTCGAGAATGCCAAACGCCTCTACGATCAGGCCAAAAAGAAACTCATCGAGTGCCAGCTCCGCCATGACGAGGCGGTCGAGAACGTCACCCGCGTCCGTGACATCCTGCGCAAACAGGCGCAAGCATTCGCCCGCTCGCTCCAGAAATTCGGACGCGCCATGCCTTTCACCACCGCGCCCCTCGCCGCACTACTCGATGACGCGCCCAAGAGCGACACGCCCGAAACCGAACTCGCTTCATTACCGCTGGCCGCGATCCGCACCGCGGCGGACGATACCGCGCAAAGCCTCGACGGGCAACTGAAAACCGTGGAGTTGAACCTCGCGAATCTGGACAAGCGCCTCGTCGCGCTCGCGGCCGAGATCGATGAAAAAAAGAAACGCGGCGAGACCGTGCCGCTTGTCAAAAATTTCTCTCAGGCCCAGCGCGCCCTGCTACAGCGCCTGCTCAGGGCTCAGCCGCTCTACGCGGGGCTTGAGCCTGCGCCGGGCGTGACGGCACGCGAACTTGCAGCCCTCGAACAGCTCATCGGCGACGCCGTGCTCGCGACGTGGATCACGGACAAAGCCAACGCCGCCGAGGTGCGCAGCCTGCTCTTCCGCGACTTTCCTGAACAAAGTCTCGCCGTGGTCGACGATGAGACCGAGCCCATTCCCGCCGAGTGGATGAAGCGGTATTTCGACCTCAAGAAGTCCGAACCGAACGCGGTCCTGATGCTCCAGCACCAGCTCAACGACAAGCATGGCCCGCACGTCGAGAAGTTCCTCGACCTGCCGATCCTGCACTTCCGCCTGCGTGAACAGACGCTCACCGACGCGCCACCGCGCCTGCTCGGCGAGGAGATGCGCCGCCGCGAACTTGAGCGCGAGGTGCGCGAGCTGGATAAGAAACGCCTAGCCTCCGAAAAAGAACGCAAGGACGCCGCACGCGAGCAGGAAGAGCTGCGCGAGCGCCGCGGCCAGCTCGCGCTCTTCAAGACCCTTCTCAACGAGATCAGCGAGGACCTGCCGCGCCAGCGTGACGCCGTCGCGCAGAGCGTCAACAACCAGATTCTGGCGAAGAACACCTATATCAACTCACGCGAGACCTGCCAGTATCACGAGGAAGACCTTCAGGCAAAGAAAGACCTCCATGCCGACCTCCTCGTCTCAATGAAGAAAGCCGGGCTTGAAGGTTTGGAAGAGCGCGTCCGCGAAGTGGAGCGCAAGTGGAACAAGCTCAAAAGCGAGACCGAGTCCAATATCCGCGAATCCGGGCGCGTTGAGCAGAACGTCAAGGGCCTCAAATCCCTCTGTGAGCAAAACCTGGCCCAGCTCGCCGCCACGCGGAACGAGCGCGATGCGGCCCAAGAGCAGCTTCTTGCGCGCATTCTTCCCGAAGGCCCGCTCGATGTTTTTGTCCGCACCCGCTGCGGTGCCGACGCCGACAGCCGGGGCGCACTCGCGGCACGGGCCGCCGCAGCCAGCCAGGCAGCCGCAGTCACCGCCGAGAAGCTCCGCAACAAGGTTATGCTCAATGAGGGTGTCGCCTTCGGCTTTGTCTACGACGAGCCGCTTA
The DNA here is from genome assembly GCA_038219365.1 of Kiritimatiellia bacterium. Taxonomy (GTDB): domain Bacteria; phylum Verrucomicrobiota; class Kiritimatiellia; order RFP12; family UBA1067; genus JAHFSX01. The sequence goes on from JBBRJN010000077.1 coordinate 4,220, forward strand.
ACACCCTCACGGATCGCCGCGGGCGCACGGTGGCGGACGTGCAGGCAGGTACGCTGCAGGAGCTCACCGAGCAGGAGGAGCTGATCAACGAGCAGACCCTCAAGCTCTTCCGCCAGCTTGTGATGGACAAACTCGTCAGCAAGCTACAGACCAGTGTGCAGCGCCTGAACGAGATGTCACGCCGGATCGGACATCTCCTCAAGCAGCGCACGTTTGGCAACAACCGCTATGCCTTTTCCATCACGCCGCAAGACTCTTGTAAAAGGATCTGCGACCTCGTGGTGAACTACCGCTCACTTGATCCTGAGAAGACCGAGATTGAGCTGCGCACCTTTATCGAAGACCATGCCGAGGAGATCAAGAACACCGAGATCGGCGAGATCCCTCCGATCCTTGACTACCGCAACTGGTTCCGCTACGAGCTAAAGGTGCTGACCACCGGCGCGGACGGCATCGTGATGGACCGCAAGGTCAAGAGCATCGGCTCCGGCGGCGAGCAGGCCGTGCCAAACTACCTGCTGATTCTGACGATCGCGCACTTCCTCTTTGACAAGGACAAGATCCGCCTGCCCGTATTGATCTTCGACGAGGCCTTCTACGGCATCGACGCCGGGCGGCGCGACCAACTTCTCGGGTTCGCCAGCGATCTCGAACTCCAGCTCTTCGTTGCCTCTCCCGATCAGGACGGCGTCAAGAAAGAGATCGCCTATTCCTCTTCAATCCTCGTCGTCAAGGACGCGCGTTTCAATGTTCATCTCTACCCCTATCACTGGAGCGCCGCGCCCAAACAGCTCGACCTGCTAGATACCGCACACAACGAGCCCGAGCCCGTGGTTTTCGGCAAGGAGCTGTAGGCCCCATGACCTCGTCCTTCTGGAAAGAACGGCTCGACCGGTGCCCGGCAATGCGGCCGTGGCTCAAGCGTGCCGCACGCTACGCGGTCACGAACGAGGCAATGCCCGCAACGCTCACGCTCGGCCCCGCTCCAGAGGATAAGGCAGTAGCGATAGCGTTGCAGATCATCTTTCCCGGTTGCCGCGTGGAGAACGGGCGGCTTAAAGCCAAGCTCGATACGTCGCTGCGCGAGCGCGAGCGTTGGCTGCCGCTCGCCGACCTGCTCGGCGTAAAGCCAGCCCCTCCAAAAACGGACACGACCTCAGACGAACGATTCGCACAGGCTCTTCAACGGCTCAAAGTCCTTCATCCCGACGACGCCTCTTTTATCAACACCCTACGCCGCTCGGATCAGCTCCAACGCTTCTTCAAGTTCGCCTCATGCGCACCGGACGACTTGATCAGGCTTTTTGACGCGCTGGTCTCGCTACGAACCCCATCTGCGGGCGTCACGCTCTCCGAACTCGGCGCAAAATGGTTCAACGACAGCAAGGCCCTGCGCAGCGGCATGCTCCGACAGCAGCTCGAACACCTGCTCCGGCTGCTGGCTGGCGATGACGACAGTGACTCCACCTCACTACTCAATGAGTCTGGCATCATCGAGAATCCGTATACCACGCACGCGGTTGTTTTCGCGCCCTTCGCTTACCACGCGTCCAACAACGAATGGCTCGACTGGCCCTACCGTCTCTGGCAGCGCGGCGAGGCCGCGATTCTCTCGTGGCGCACAGTCCGCAGTATAACCGCGCTCCGCATCGAAGAACCGTTCAGCATCCTTGTCACAAGCGAGAACGCGGCCCCTTTTCACCGCCTCGTGGAAACCCGACGCCCGGCGCTCTACACGGAAGGTTATCCGAACGCCGCCGTGAAGACGCTGCTACGCCTCTTTGCGCAAACCGGCCTCGCCTGTCTCCATTGGGGTGACACCGACCTTGACGGATACCGGATCGCCGAGCAGGTCGCGAGCCAAATTCCCGCGTGCATGTACGCCCCGCCCCTCGCGGACCCAGACCTTCGCGGCCATCTCCAGAAGCTGTCGGATGAGCACGCTCAGCGTACCGAAAAGTTTCTCCGCGCCAATCCGGATTTCTTCTATTTCAGTGAACTTCGCCAGACGCAAAACATCGGCTGGCTGGAACAGGAACAAACCATCGACCTCTTTGCGTGAGAACAGGAACACCCTTATGAAAATGAACGCTGCTTTGTATTTCGCGCTCGCCGCGCTGGCCATCACGTCCGTGCAGGCCAACGAAAGGCTTGCCGGAATTGCCTGCCGTTCCGTGCATCTCAGCTTCCCCTCCGATGCTGCCACTGCTTTTTATAATGAAGTCACCCCGCTGCACTCCGCTACCGGGACCTACTTTTCGGTGTGCGGCTGGGACAAGGGCTACTTCGGCATGCAGCAGGTAGGCAGCGGCAAAAAGCTGCTGATTTTCTCGGTCTGGGACTCTGGGCACAACGACCCCAATGCCGTCAAAGAGGAGCAGCGGACCAAACTGATCTACAAGGATGAAAAAACGCGGATCGGACGCTTCGGCGGCGAGGGCTCCGGCGGCCAGTCCTTTTACGACTATGACTGGAAGATTGGCGAGACCTACCGCTTTCTTCTGACCTCGAAAATCAATGGGGAGCGCACCGAATACGCAGGTTACTTTTTTGTTCCAGAGGAAAAGGCATGGCGGCATCTCGTGACCTTCTCTACTATCACCGGTGGAAAAAACATGACCGGGTTCTATTCCTTCATCGAGGATTTCAAACGGGACAAGGTCTCCGCAACCTTGGTCCGGCAGGCGCGCTTCGGCAACGGCTGGGCCAAGGCCGCCGATAACTCTTGGCATGCACTGCGCAGGGCGAAATTCACGGCCGACTCCAATCCGTCACTCGCCATCGATGCGGGAATCGAAGAGGGGCGCTTCTTCCTCACGACCGGGGGCGCAACAACAAACGCCAACACGCAGCTGTGGAAAACCATGAGCCTGCCTGAGTCTCAAGCGCTTAAAAAACCCTCCGACTTACCGGCTCGCTAGCCGTGGTTTCCAAATTCGCCGTCGCATACCACCTGCGCCCGTGTTATACTTTCAGCCTCACAAAACAGCTCTAACAAAGACTTTTTTCTATTTATGCGATCAGCTCTCCTCTTTGATATTGACGGCACCCTGCTCTATGCGCGCGGTGTCGGACGCTTGGCGTTCGGGAACGCCTTCCTCGAGGCCTATGGCGTGCCTTATCCCGATGTCGCCGGGCTCTGCTTTGTCGGTGCCACCGACTCCAACGTCGTGCGTAACATGGCGGCCGCCTGCGGCATTGCCAGCACGCCCGCACGCGAGGAGCACTTTTTCATGCGCCTCGCGCACGCTATCGATGCGGCCCTTTCTTTGTCTAAACCGCACGTCTACCCCGGCATTCCTGCTCTGATCGACGGCCTCAACCAGCGTGGTCATGCCCTCGGCATCATCAGCGGCAACGTGCGCGCAACGGCGTGGAGCAAGTTGCGCCATGCGGGTCTCGATCACGCCTTCCTGTTCGGAGCATACGGCGATGAACACCACGACCGCACCGCCATCGCGCGCCTCGCGATCACCCGCGCTCCCGCCGATGCCCGCGCAAGGATTCTGATCGGCGATACGCCCCTCGATGTCCAAGCAGCCAAAGCCAACGGCCTGACCGCCGTGGCCGTCGCAACCGGCTGGGTCTCCGCCGACGAACTCGCCGCCGCCGGTGCCGATCTTGTGCTGCCGGACTTTGCCAACACAGACTTCTCGATCACCAAACTTGAAAAACTGCTTTTAAAGGATCCCCCGATGCCAAGATCTCTCAGTCTCTTGCTGATGCTGCCGCTCCTCCTCCAAACGTCCGGCTGCCGCGTTCCGGATTTTTTCGCGTCCTCCGCGTCTCCGCGTGACCCCTCTCCCGTCGCGCCCCAGCCCTACCTCTATCCTCAAGCCGAGGCCTTCAAACAGAAGCTTGCCAACGCTCACTCCAAGGGCCTCGCGCTGACCGACTATCACATCCACATCCGCGGCGGAATGACCCCCGAGAAAGCCGCGCTCCGCCAAGAACAAAGCGGTATTAAGAGCGCGGTGCTCGAAAACTTCGGACGCGAGTGGCCGCTTTCAAACAACGTCGCACTTGCGTCGTTCATCGACGCCAGCTCCCTCGCCCGCGCCAACGGCCAGCGCCTTCCGGTCGGCATCCAAGCCAATGACCGCGACTGGTTCACGCAAATCGATCCCGCCCTCCTCAAGCGCCTCGACTTTGTCCTCGCCGACACCATGATCATGGGTGTCACCGCAGAAGGCAAGCCGCGCCGACTCTGGCTCCCCGGCGTCACCATCGACGATCCCGAGGCCTGGATGCACGACTACCTCGCCCACAACCTGCGCATTCTCGACGAGCCCGTCTCCATCCTCGCCAACCCCACCTACCTGCCGCCCTGCATCTCCAACCGCTACGATCAGCTCTGGACCGAACCACGCATGCGGCAAGTCATTGCCAAGGCTATCGAGAAGGGCGTCGCACTTGAGATTCAAGCAGGCTCGGACTATCCCAAACCCGCCTTCCTCAAACTCGCCAAAAGCATGGGCGCAAAATTCTCCTTCGGCTCCAACAACTTCGACGACAAAACCAAAGACCCAGGGCGCTGGTTCGAGGCCATCGAGCTCCTCGATCTCCAGCCCTCCGACCTCTGGTCGTTAAAGGCGCCCTCCCTTAAACCTTAGTTACCCGTGTTAGGTCTCAAATCACTCCTCACTCCTAACTCCTAATTTCTAACTCCCAAGGCCCCCATGCCCCTTCAAGGACTCACGATCATCGGCGAGAGCATCAACGACTCCGTCCCCTCCACGCACGCGCTTTACGAGGCTAATGACCGCACCGGCATCATGACTCTGGCGAAGGCTCAAGCCGACCTCGGGGCCGCCTACATCGACGTCAATGTCGGCTCGCACACGCCAGCCTTCATGGCCGAGATGATCCGTTCCGTTCAAGCGGTCACCGACCGTCCGCTCTCCATCGACTCGCCCGACTTCGCCACTGCCAAGGCCGGCCTCGAGGCTTACGACCTGACCCGTAGCAAGCCCATCCTAAACTCCATTTCGCCCCTGCGCCTGCAGATGTTCGAGTTGCTCACGGTCAAGCCCTTCCGGCCCATCCTGCTGATCTCCGAAAATCTGATCGACGGCGACGAACGGCCCTGCCTCACTGCGGAGGAGACCTATGCGGCTGCGAAGCTTATGTTGGAGAACGCCCACCGCCACGGCCTCGCCAATGCCGACTGCATCTTTGACCCCGGCATCGCACCGATCGGCACCGATACCGACGGCAACATCCACCGCCTCATGGGCGTGCTCCGGCTGATCCATGCGGACCCCGCTTTCGCAGGCGTCCACATCTCGGTCGGGCTGAGCAACTTCACCGTCATGCTGCCGCCCAAGCGTGCCGACGGCTCGCCCGTCAAAACCCCGCTAGCCAGCGCCTTCCTCACCCGCGCCATGCCGCTCGGCCTGGACATGGTGATCGGCTCGGTCAAACAGGCCTACGCGCTTCTGCCGGAAGGCCACCCCGCCCTGCAGTGCTTTGACGACTGCCTCGCGGC
>JBBRJN010000078.1:0-9663 GCA_038219365.1 Kiritimatiellia bacterium
CGGCTCTTTCACGGCCAGCCGTGTCGCCTGCGGATCGATCACCCGGACCGTCTGACGCGCCGTCACCTTTTTGTCCGCCACATCGCGCGCCTCGAACCGCACCCGATAAAGGCCCGCCTTCAATGCTTTGCTCACCGAAGCGACCCCGTTCGTGTCGGTCTGAAGCGTCTCGGACATAACTTCATCCTCATCAGGCCACGTCTCGGGATTAGCCGGATCGTCCGCCGAAGTATCGCCGAGTGCCGCGAAAGGCTCGTAACCGTTCAGGCGCGGACGTATCACGAAGGAAGGTTGCTTCACCGTGAACACCTTCAGCACGCCCTGTACCGCCACGCCCTCGCCGTCGTGCGTCTGGACACGCAGGCCGAGCGCCACCGGCTTCTGTGCCATCTGCCAGGACTCAACGACCACCGACGCCTGCCACGCGGTGTAACCGACCCTCACATGGCCCTCACCCGTGCGGGTCTCGCCTGTGGTGTCGGTGACATCTGCCGTCACGTTGAACGAATAAACCGGCTCGTCTTTTTCAGGCACCTTCGCGTCGGGCTTGGCAAAGAACGAAACCGTGAAATGTCCATCGCCATCACACCGCGCGACCCCATGCGCGATCTCCTGTGACCCACGCTCCTGCGCACGTCCACACCCGTTGGGCCAACGCACCTCGCGAATGACTCGCCAAGCGACTTTGGCCCCGCCAACCGGTTGCCCTGAAAAGGAAGACGCAGAACCTCTAAGCGACACCATGGCTCCTAGGCGTGCATCTGCCGCAGCCGGTTTCAACGTCACATCAAATTTAGGCCGTTTGTACTCCTCGACCGTAAAAATGGAACTGCCTTGTCCCTCTACGCTGACCGACATCCGGCCTGTTCCGCGATCACGCGGCGCAATAAAACTTCCCGAAAACGAGCCGTAGTCGTTGCTTTTGACGGTCTGCTCGGCGATCAGTTTCCCGTTGACATCTTTGAATTTCACGGTGAAGGTCTTGCCGCCCAGCGCATAATAATTTCCGCCCTGTTTGTCCGAAACGAAATGGACGCCCTTGAATTGAACCGTCTGACCCGGACGGTAAAGGGCGCGGTCAGTAAAGAACGCGATATGTGTTTCAGGAGCGTCGTGCCGGTCGCGCTCATTCCCTTTCCACACGCCTTCCCACGTGTGTGCGACCTGCCCCCCCTTCTCCGCATAAAACAGAAGATCGCCGGTCTGATCCCCCTGGATCGTGAACGAGCCATCCTGATCCGTCATGAGGATCTGCTCACGCTTAAAGGTATCCTTCCGGTCGAAACGCCACACCTGCACACGCGCCCCGGCCACGGGTTCCCCCTCGCGAGCGGTCAGCACATAACCACCTAACGCGTTTTCGTCGCGCGCCACCACCAAGGCCAGCTTGGAGACGCGGAACAGGCTCCACGCAACAGGCTTGCCGTCTTTCGAAAAAGCACCGTCAGCCGAGGCGAACACCGCGTACAATCCCGCGGGAAGGTCCTCAGGCACCCGCTGGCGATAGACATGCTCTGTAAAGTCTGCGGTGGGCGGCAACAGCGCGCCCCACGTTTTGGCCGGCTTTCTCCGTAACAGCGCGGCACCTGTTTCGACATCCTGATAGCGATACCGGTTGCGTCCAGCGAACAGTTCCTCGAAGGTCACCGGCACGGCACGAAAACGCACTTCAGACAGGTTCTTGTAGCTGATCTCCAACTCCGGCCACGGCGCACACCACACCTGCTCGGCAGCGAGCGACAGCGAGGGCGCTTCGATCTCAACGATCAGGTTACGGCACTGCGCCGCTCCCACGCTCTTGGGATAGCTCATCGCTCCCTGTTGTGCGAGCATCCGCGCCAACCCCGTATCCCCCGCATCTAATGCCAGTTTCGCACGTAGCACACTCGCTCGCGCCCAAATCTCATGCTGTTTCCATACGAACGCAAAGTGATCCAATGCTGACGAGTAACGCGCGTCCCGATTCTCGCCCACAACCTGATTATGACAGAATTGCAAGCGGTTCAAATCCGCATCCGCGAACGCCGAAGGGTCGGCGTCTTTCCTGTGGAAATTCAGCAGGCCTTGGAAAATCCGAAAGGCACGCAACACATGCGAACGCTGCGCGGCCTCATCCGGAATCATGAAGACAAAACTTTTTACATCATCGAGTGCCGGACCACTCGCATCCAGATCCACCTCGTCTTCCCACAGCGCACCCGCGTGCTCGCCCAGCGCATAGAAGTCGAGCATCTCGTACGCGGCGAAATCATAAAGTGTGGGCCGGTAAGCGTCGGGCGCGGTCCCCTTTTCCAACAACACGCCATACTCGTCCACGGGCGTCAGTTTTAGAATCTCTTCATACGCCATCACGCGAGCAAACTGTTTTTCAATCTCGGACAAGATCCGCGGCAGGCTCCAGGTGGCAATATCCGTGCCCTCCTCGCCGCCAGCTACACCTGTCCGCTGGCTGTAGCGCCAGCGGTTGTCGTTGAAATACCGCCAGTAATGATGCGCCAAAACCAACTCCATGAAGGGCCGCATAGGCTCGGGCGCCTTGCCGATTGCCGCGCGGAATGCGGGAATTACCTCTTCAGACTTGCCGCCGCGCAGCGAGACCTCGATCTCGACACGTTCGTTGACGGCCTTAACCGCATCCGCCCACTGCTCGTGAGCGACAGCCGCTTTTTCAACCGCAACGAGTTTCTCCAGCGCCGTTTTCGGCAACCCATCCTCAACAGCCTTTTGCACACCGTCCCAGGCCTTGGACAGCTCAGCGGGTTGCGCTGACACAAGAAAGCCGCTTAACAAAACCGTAAGAGCCACCCACATTCTCATGATATTTCTCCGAAAACATTCGCATTTCAGGTACGAAGTATACACCCGAACCGTGAAAAAAACAGGCTGAATCTCCTCAAGTGACGGCCAACGCCGCGAAGGATTTAGCCGAAAAAGCTATTTCGTCGTATACCAATCCAGTATACTATCGACAACTTTTGAGGATTTTACGATGACCTTATTTAACGACAATTCGCTTTCGATCGGCAACACACCTTTGGTGAGGCTCAACAAACTGGCCCACGGCTTGGCTGCCACGGTTCTCGTCAAAGTGGAAGGCCGCAACCCCTCTTATTCTGTCAAGTGCAGGACCGCCGCGTCCATGGTCTGGGAGGCAGAAAACGACGGCACGCTCAGGCCCGGCATGTCGATCGTTGAGCCGACCAGCGGGAACACCGGCATCGCGCTCGCCATGGTCGGTGCCGCACGCGGGTATCCGGTCTTGCTGACCATGCCCGAAAGCATGAGCCTTGAGCGCCGCCGCGTATTGGCCGCCATGGGCGCGCAACTGGTGCTTACCCCGGCAGCCTCGGGCATGGCCGGTGCCGTTCAGAAAGCTCAAGAAATTCTGGCCGCTACTCCTGGGCGCTACTTCATGCCCGACCAGTTCACCAATCCGGCCAACCCGCTCATTCACGAGCGGACGACCGGCCCTGAAGTTTGGGCGCAAACCGATGGCCAAGTGGCCGCGTTTGTGGCGGGCGTGGGAACCGGAGGTACGATTGTCGGCTCCGGACGCTATTTTAAAAATATCGGCGCGACGGTGCAGATGGTGGCGGTTGAACCTGCCGAAAGCCCCCTGCTCTCGCAGCGCAAGTCGGGCACGACCCTGACGCCGGGTGCACACGGAATTCAGGGGATTGGCGCTAACTTCATCCCGCAGGTGGTCGATTTTTCAGTCATCGACAGGATCGAGGCTGTGACTACAAAAGACGCCATCGAAATATCTCGGCGTCTGGCCTGCGAAGAGGGCCTCCTGTCCGGCATCTCGAGCGGCGCGGCCGTCGTCGCCGCTTTGCGCCTGGCGGCCGAGGACGCCTATGCGGGCAAACTAATCGTAGCCATCCTGCCGGACGCGGGCGAGCGCTATCTCTCCACCGCGCTATTCGCCTAGACCGCCAGAACGCGTGCGGAAACACCCTCATGACGGTCGCATTCAAAACTTTCGGCTGTCGTTTGAACCGCGCGGAAACCGCCCAGTTTGAAGCCGGGTTTGCTGCGTCAGGATTTATCCGTGTGCCGTTTGGCACACCGGCGGATGTGGTGGTATTTCACACCTGCGCGGTGACTCAGGCAGCCGAGAACGAAGGGCTGAAGCTGATCCGCTCGCTGCGCAAAAAAGAAGCGGCGGCGCTTTTTGTTCTTGCGGGCTGTGTGGTCGAAGCCGCCACACCTGACCTGTTGCAAGCTCTGGGTGTTGATCTCATTGTGCCGCGCGAAATTAAGGACGAGCTTGTTTCCCTTGTCCTGCGCCAGCTGAAAATCGACACGGTGCCCTCCCCCATTATTCCGGTGCGTACCACCCAGCGCGCTTCGTTGAAAATCCAGGATGGCTGCGACTTTTTCTGCTCGTACTGTATCGTGCCGCACACGCGCGGCCTGCCACGCAGCCGTCCTTTCGAGGCCTGTCTACAGGAGGCGCAAGCGTTCATCGCGGCAGGCTTCCAGGAGCTTGTGGTAACGGGCTGCAATATCGCCTGTTACGCCGACGGAAAGCAGGGTTTGGTTGACGTGCTCGCCGCGCTGGCCGGACTTCCCGGCCTGGGGCGCCTGCGCTTGGGCTCCATCGAACCCGGCACGATTGAACGCGATGTCCTCGCGCTCATGGCAGAAACGCCGAAGCTCTGTAAGTTTCTGCACCTTCCGATCCAAAGCGGCGACAACGCGGTCCTCGCCCGCATGAAAAGGCGTTACACGTCCGACGAACTCGCCCTTACCTTGCATGACGCGCTACACCGGCTGCCGCTGATCGGATTAGGCGCGGACATCATCACCGGTTTTCCGGGAGAGTCGCAAGCGGCGTATGCCAATACCCGCGCGCTGCTCGAAGCCTTCCCGTTCAGCAACCTGCACGTCTTCCCTTACAGCGACCGTCCGGGCCCGCCGGCGGCCACCTTCGACGGTGCTGTGCCCGCCCCCGAGCGCAGACGTCGGGCAGCGGAGTTGACCCGAATCAAAAAGCGGCAGCGGGCTGCTTTCGCGCAGCGCTTTATCGGACGCACCGTCGAAGTGCTGGTCGAGCGTTTCGATAGCGAGGGCCGTGCGCAGGGGTGGACGGGTGAATACCTGCCGTGCACAATCAGCGGCGTGCCACGCACGCAGCAACGCCGCTTGATTACCTGTATACCCCAGAAGGTGGAGCAGGACGTCCTGCTCGCCAGCCTGGTTTGAGAACGGCCCGCATCTCCCTCAGCCGCAGCACCTGCTCACGGCGCGGCAGAACTGACCGGAGCAGCAGGAAAACCCTCTTTGATCCGCCGCTTGAGCCCCATGCCCTCCAATACACGCCCCGCCTCCATATAAAGGTCAGCCAGACCGTACGCGTATTCCGTGTTGCGCCATTCGGTCAAGACACATGCGCGCTCCGCCAGTTTCAGCGCCTGTGGCATATTCTTATCCGAGCGCTCTTTAGCGGCCAGCCCTTTTGCATAGCGGAACAGGACGTCGGGGTTATCCGGCTCACGTTTCAAAACTTCTTGATATTGACGATCAGCCTCGGCGTACTCGCCGATCAATAACGAGACTTGCGCTAGCTCCAGCCGATATCCGGTCTGCTCCGGAGCGGCGGCCACCGCACGCGCGAAATGCAGATAGGCGATCTCGTTGTCGCCATTCGCCCGCAGACAGTAACCCATTCCGTAATGAGAACGCGCAGTCGCCACCGCGAACGACAACAAATTTTCATAGCACTTGAGAGCGCCCTTGAAATCGCCGATCTTAATACGCCGCCTTCCCTCCAGTTCTAAGGTCTCTGAAAATTGGATCAGCAACGCGTCGCGCGGGTTGATTTTCGCCGCCGCACGTGCCGCTTCCAACCCTGCATCACTGTGCCCCTTTGCGGTTTCGGCCAGCGCTTTCACGGCCAAAACGCGTGCTCCGAAACTCTTGCCGACTTTGTCCAGCACCGCCAAATACACATCAACATCCAACTCTCCGGGCAGAACCCACTCCGACTTCCATTGCCGGCATCTCTCCAAAGTACCCGGCTGCAACGTGCTTTTTTCTTTCGCAAAGGCGGTCTGCGGCGCACGCCACCTCGCCTGCCATCCGCTCTCAGGAGTCACGGTTTTAAGCCACGCGCCCAGCCCTTTTCCGTCGCACACCAGACAGGCCAAGACCTCCGGCAGCGACTGCAAACCCGCCCGCACCAAATCGCGGAAAACAGGCGGCTTCTCTAACATCCCCAACATGCCGTCCATCGGCGCTTTAATCTCGGTGGCACTGCCTACAAGCAACCAGTCGTACGCCCCCGTGCACCACACCTGCACGCCTGCGAATTCGGCCGCGAAAGCCTTCGCGATCGAAGCGAAGCGTCCGGGTGACAACGCACGCGCATCCAGATGCAACGCCACAATCCCGTTCGGGGCCAAGGCCGCGCGGCAACGCCTAAAAACCGAAGGGCTGACGGAGGCTTGTGTGTCGCGCATCCATACCGGTTCCGGCGCAAGAAACAGAAGGTCGTAGGCGCTGCCGGAGGAAAGATTGGCTCCCTGCCGAAGCGGCGTATTTTCACACGCCTCATCGCCCGTCACATATCCGTCTGCCGCCCTCGTAAGTTTCACAAGTGCCGCTTCTGAACCTTCGTACGACACGTCCGGCACGCCGGCCCTCACAAGAAAAGGTAGATAAAACCCCGCTTCAGGGCCAATCACAGCAGCCTTCTTACAGGCCGGACGCAACAGCAGAGGGATATACCCCGTCAACGTCCGCGCCGTGTGAAACCGGTTGCCAAAAAGCATGGGGCGACCATCCAGTGCGAAAACAAACTGATAGTCATCATCCGCATAGACCGTAACCGTATGCTGCGGCGAGTGGTGCACGAAGACCGGCTGGCCCTGCGCGAATCCGCTGTCTCGATGAACCAGCCGGCCAAACACCCCATCCGTCAAAACGGTCTCCTGCCCTTTCGGGTTGAACATCACCAATAAGCCCACCGCCAGCGTGAAAGGCAGCGCCGCTGCAATTCGCCTGAGCTTTGTCGGCTGTGCAACGCCCACCAGCACCGCTAAAGAGGCCAACGCGCCAAACCATAAAGCGGCCAACCGCGTGAAACACTCAACGCCTACGAACGGAACCAGCTCCGCAGCCAGAACATAACCGCCGAGGGTCGGCAAGACGCACAACAGCATGAACGCGACAGCCGAAGGCACACTCGTCTTCGTGTGGACCGCCGCTGCCCGAACCGCCACGCCTGACACGATTGCCGGCACCGCGAAAAAGAAGAGCGCGGTCTTCGCCAGCGTCTGCAAAGCAAGTCCGAAGGTCCGCGTCGTATCCATCAGGATGCGCTGCCACCCGCCGGTAATTCCCCGCAACGCCGCGAGTTCGAAAACCAGCCAGCAGGCAAAAATAAGAAAAACAAAACGCAGTAAAACGTCCGGTTTTGCGAGTCTGCGGCAGGGCCACCACGCGCTACCCACGCCAACCAAAAGCCCCGCAGCCACCACCCCGGCAAAAGCCGCCTGAGAATATGCCGTCCGGCCAGCCACCGCATCCAACACCCGTTGCCACACCGCAAGGTAGGCCCCAAACATAAGACAGCCTGCCACACTCAGGGCGATCAGCCCGGCCACCTTGTCACACCCTTTTACCATAGCCCAAACCGTCTCTTTCTAAACACGCTTAACGCCTAAGCCTCCGGCCTCTTTCGTCTGCAAACGCTGATAAGGAATATCGATGCCCTCCTTGTCAAAACGCTCTTTGATGTCCTTCATTAAAGAAGTCCGCGTCGTCTGCATCTCGCTCCGGTCTGTCCAGACCGAAAGCCTGAACTCCATCGAAGAATCACCAAAACCTTGGAAAACGACGAGGGGTTCAGGCTCGTTGAAACAGGACGGATTGGCGATCACCACCTCACGGAAGATCTGCATGACCTGTCCCGCATTCTCCTTGAAAGCCACACTGATGTCGATGTCCACGCGGCGAATCGGATATTTGGCGTGGTTGATGAGTTTTGTTTTAATCAGCATTTCGTTCGGAATGCGGACCATGCGGTTATCGAAAGTCCGAATATAGGTCGAGAGCAGCTCGACGCTATACACGTAACCGGACGAGCCGTCCACTTCAATCCAGTCGCCGATTTTAAACGGCCGTTCCAGCACAAGGAACAGACCGCTGATCAGATTGGAGAGGCTCGTTTGAGAAGCGAACCCGATCGCCACGCCAGCCACACCGGCCGCCCCCAGCACCGCCGTGACATCCACGCCGATGCCATTGACCAGGGTCATGACAAACAGCACGAGCAACATGAATTTGACGGTTTTGGAAATCGTTCGTGAAGAGTCGGAGCCCAGCTTATGCGAGAGTCCGTTATAAAGCAAACGCGCGACGAGCGAGGAAGCCCAGTAGCCGAAGATCAGCCACGCGCAAATGCCGATAAAAGGCAGCGCATAGTCTGTCAGCATTGTGTTTAGTTTGGAAATGTCAACTTTCATGGATGGCTCAAAGCGCTAGAACTGAGATCTGAATATCGCACTCGCGATGGCCCGTGCCGTCAGGCCTGTGGTGGGTGCCACGCGCGGGCCGGAGATGAGTCGCGAACCCTGCGCCTGCTCGGGAGCTGTGTGTCCAAAGGCCAGCGACGCAGGAAAAATGCTGCCGGAATACCCCATCCGACATTCATTTGTCCAGAGCCTGCCGTCATCTGTCTGGTACACGCTCATGTGGCTCACGCTCAACAAAAGCTGCGCAAACACCAGTGCCTCGTTCGTACCATTATCGAGCAGTACCGGACAAATCGCCCGCCCCTCCACATCCTTGATTTCCTCAAGATCCTGACGCGCCCGCGTGGTGAGGGCATAACCGACCTCGCCCTCGTCCGCCGGATGCCCAAACCAGGTTTTCGACAAAATGCGCGTCGGCAATTCGCACAGCGTCATGGGCCGCTGTCCCACATGCACATCAACCTCCAGCCTGATCCAGACGGGAATCGTCACGTAGAAACGCCCCTTGTGATGCGGGGCGATCTCGATACGCGCCTCAGGCCGGCTCACCACCGGGCGGTCCGGCAAAACCGGCACCAGCCGCGCGACGGAGGAGGACGAGGGCGTTACAAAGCGTTGCCATTCGGTCTGCTCAGCCAGTTCACCCGCTTCGCGCAACGGCTCGAAAGCGATCTCGGCATCATGCCGCATCGCGACCTGCCAGCCTTGGCTGTTGCGCATGAACCACAGACGTAGCTGCGCCACAGCACAGGCATAAATCTGCCCGACTTCACACTCCTGTTGACGCCATAACGAGTTCATGGGGACAGTATACCAAGCCTTGCGTGACTAACCAACCGCCGTTTTAACTATCACTGGAGGAACGATTATTTTTAAGCCGGGCCGCCATCGACGTCGCGCAGCGCCCAACCACGCCCTTGCGCTTTAAAACAGCCGCCACACCGCGCGCCCCAAGCGCCTGACGTTCCGCCGCATCGGAGGTCAACCGCTCGATCTCGCGCTCAAGCGTCTCTGAATCCGGCACCTGGATCAACGCGTTCGCCTCCAGGAGATCCGACATCACGGGCCTGAAGTTCTCCGTATTCGGCCCCACCAAAGTCGCCGCTCCGCAGAGGCAAGGCTCAATCATATTTTGCGCGCCATGCTCACACAGGCTCTTGCCTACAAAAACGATCTGCGCATT
>JBBRJN010000079.1:0-9653 GCA_038219365.1 Kiritimatiellia bacterium
CGCCCTTTCAGTTGCCACTGCCCCACCCGCACGGGCACGGTCAATTCATCCTTTTTGATCGGAGTTGCGAACACATTCTCAAAACGCGTCCACTCCCTGCCAGGGACTCCGACATCCACATTCGCAAAGGAAGGCCCGCTGACCACCGTTCCCCCACCCGCTTCTTCCGCTCGCGCGCTGAAACTGAGCCGGTACACATGATTGGGTAAAAACGTGACCGGCTCCGAGAGCCAGCCATTGTCGGACTTGCCATCGCCCGTGACCGTCACACACGCACTGTTCCCGATCCCGCCCTCTTTCACCCACGCCCCGTCGCCTTGGGAGAGCGCCCAGCCGAGAGGGGTCTTGCTCCCCTCCTCAAACTCGTTGTTTTTCAAAACCTCCGCTTGAGCGTGCGACAGCCAGGCGGCGCAACACGCCCCGCAAAACATGATCCATACCGAAAATTTCATACGTCCCCCTTTTATTAAGCTCATCTAAGAGAGCATCATAACACGCGGAAAAGCCTCTTGGCAAACCAAACCAAAATGCCGTTTCAAGAAGCTTCCTTCCATGGTATACTGATGGTCAAATTATCAAAACCGCTAGTGTAAAGGAGCTCGATGCTTCACCAACGGGTAGAAGAGTGGGAGGCGAAACTCAATGCGCTGCTCAGACGGGTCGACGAAACACTCGAAAAATCGTATGGCACCCTGCTGGCGCGGCACCCCGCACGTCTACCGCACGGTAGCACGCCGAATCCGCAGCAGGATGGCTTGTTCCGCGTCACGGCCAGTTTTACACCGGGGTTTGGTTCAAAACTCGGCAAGGGGTACGTCATTCATCTCGACTTTGTGACGCTCGAGGATATCCCTGTCCAACAGCGCGAGGCCCTCCAGCAACTGGCGATCCGGCTCATTGAAGACGGGTTACACGAGTTTCTTCCAGGACGGAACCTCGCCGTCAAGCGCGACGTAAATGTCTGGAAAATCGTCGGCGACCTCTCGCTTGAACCAAAACCTGACGGCAACAAGAGTTAAAAAGAGACGCGCATGACCCTTATTCTCGCTACCTTGAACGTCAGCCTTCCCGAGTCCATCGGGTTCGGCACGGTGTTACACATCGTGCTTTCGGTCGCTGTCTGCCTGCACCTGCTCCGTAAACCCCGTGACGCACGCACCTCGCTGCTGTGGATTTTTTTCACCACCGCGCTGCCGATCATCGGCCCGCTGTCCTATGTGCTCTTTGGCATCAACACCGTCCCGAGCAAAGGCTGGCAAAAACAGTATTCAGACAGCACTTTTCAGAAGCACCAGCGGCTGAAGATCCGCAATGACCACCCTCTCGCCACGATGTATGCGCAAACAACCTCGCACATTTCCGCTTCGGAAAACGAGGCGCTCATCACCTTCAACCGCGTTCTCGACCAGCTCTCCGACAACCACCCGCTGCTTGGCGGCAACGAAATGCAGCTGACCGAAACGGCCGAACTGGCACTGGAAGAGATGTTCCTCGCACTCGGCAAAGCCTGCAAACACATCCATCTTTCAACCTACATCTTCAATGATGACCGGATGGGTCAGCGCTTGATGTCGATTCTCGCCGAACGCGCCAGGTCGGGGGTCCAGGTACGCGTGCTATACGATGCGTTCGGCTCTGCCGGGGCGAACCTTCGCCTTTTCTTTTGGCGTCACCGCCATGTGCCCAACCTGCAGCTCGTCGGTTTCTCACAGGCCAACATGCTTAAGCGCAAGTTCCAGCTTAATCTCCGCAACCACCGCAAACTGCTGATTATCGACGGCGTCCTGGCCTATACCGGCGGCATCAACTTCCACGATGTCTACCTGCCGCACAACGGTCTTCCTGGAACCATCGACTACCACTTCCGGCTCCGCGGCCCGGCGGTGCTCGAACTCCAATACACCTTCTTGCGCGACTGGTACTACATGACCGATGAGCCAATGGAAAAGCTCCTCGATGTCGCCTTCTTCCCGCCACCCGTACACGCAGGCGAACTCGCGGTCCGCCTCCAAAACAGCGGCCCGACGCGCGACGAAACCGGCGCGGCACTCAACACTTTTTTTGCCGCGATCAACCTCGCCCGCAAACATATCCTGATCGTCACGCCTTACTTTGTTCCGCCCGAGACCCTGATCCTCGCTCTTCGACAGGCCGCCTTCCGCGGCGTCGACGTAAAAGTGCTGGTGCCCTCTGTCAACAACCACCCGACCCTGCGCTTTGCCTCGCACGCACTCTACGCGCCGCTGCTCACGGCTGGCGTGCGCATCTACGAACGCGAACCGCCCTTCATCCATGCCAAGGCCGCCATCTTCGACGATGTCGTGTCCATTATCGGCAGCGTCAACTTCGATCCGCGCAGCCTTTTCCTGAATTATGAAACCAACCTTGTGGTCTTCAATGACGCCTTCGCCGCACGCTTAAAAGGCGCGATCCTCAACGATCTCTCGCACGCCCGGGAAGTCCTCTATTCCGAGTGGTGCCTCCGCCCTCGACTGACGCAGCTGCTCGAAAACTTTTTTAACCTCTTCCATCCCATCGCCTGACACGCGAGCGTCCGGCATTTTTTGCACCGAGGGAGGGGGGCGTTGAAAGCCCGGCGTGTGTGGCCGCGTCCGGTAGGGACGGATCCCCGAGCCGTCCGCCGGTCCAAGCAGCTTCATTGCCCTGCGGACGTTTCGGGGAAACGTCCCTTGCTACCGGACGCGTCGCGGCAGCGGGCCGTGTTCCCGACTTGGATGTTGAGCGTTTTTGGGTTGCGGGCTTCGCCAGCGTTGGAACTGCTGAACGTCAGTATGCCAAGATAGACGAATCAGCCTACCGCTGGTATGCTTCTCTTGTGCGGATATGATGTTCACGCGAAGCAACAGGAATAAAGATGCCTGATACGGATTTATTTACGGACGACTCTGAACCTGCGTATGAAGCGGATAGCACGCCCGCAGCGATCCGCCAACCGCTGGCAGCCCGCATGCGCCCGGAGATACTGGAAGATGTCTTGGGGCAGGATCACATTCTCGGTCCGGGTAAACTCCTGCGCCGCGTCATCGAAGCCGACCGCCTCACCAACCTGATTTTCTATGGTCCGCCCGGTTGTGGAAAAACAACCTTAGCCGAGGTCATCGCTCGCGTCACCAAGCGCCGCTTCGAACGAACCAGCGGAGTCCTTTCCAATGTCGCAACCCTACGCAACATCTGCGAAACCGCCAAGCTCTTCAAAGATGGCCCCGGGACAGTCCTTTTTGTGGACGAGCTTCATCGCTTCAGCAAATCCCAGCAGGACGTGCTCCTCCCCTATGTTGAGAACGGCACCGTCACTCTTATTGGTGCCACGACCCATAACCCGAACATCTTCGTCAACAGCCCCCTCACCTCGCGCTCACTGGTCTTCGAATTGCGCCCCCTCGACGAGCCCTCCATCGCGCTTCTCGTGCAACGCGCGCTTGAGAACACGCTGCGGGGACTCGGCCACATCAAAACCGCCATCACCTCCGATGCGATCCACTTCCTCTCCTCCATCTGCGATGGTGATGCACGCCGTGCGTTAACAGCCCTCGAAGTCGCCGTGCTCTCGACACCCTCCGACCACGAGGGCACCGTCCACATCACCCACACCGTGATGGAGGACTGCGTACAGCGTAAAATGGTTCTGTACGACAAGGATGAGGACGGGCATTACGACACCATCTCCGCTTTTATCAAATCCGTGAGAGGCTCTGATCCGCACGCGGCCATCTACTGGCTTGCCAAGATGTTGGAGGCCGGCGAGGACCCGCGTTTTATTGCCCGCCGCCTGATCATCCTCGCCTCTGAAGATATCGGCAACGCCGACCCGCGCGGACTTACCGTCGCCGTGGCCGCCATGCAGGCCGTCGAGTTCATCGGCATGCCCGAGGCGCGCATCACGCTGGCTCAGACGACAACGTATCTCGCCACCGCGCCAAAGAGCAACGCCGCCTACCTCGCCGTGGATGAGGCCCTCGAAGATGTTCGCTCCGGCCGCCTCTTGGCTGTTCCCGAGCACTTGAAGAACATCCACGTTGAAGCTGTTGGACGCGAAGGGCTCGATGTCGCCTACAAATATCCGCACGATTTCGATCAGCACACGGTTCAGCAGGAGTATTTGCCCGTCAGCAAAACGTATTACCGTCCGACGCATCAAGGTTACGAAGACACCATCGCCAAACGCATGGAGCTCATTGAAAAAATCAAGAAAGGGTCTCGCCATGATCACTGATCGTCCTCGCCAACAGCCAGGCGCGCTCCCCACCCCGACGCCCCTCCATATTCCCGGCTTCGTCGACCTGCAGGTCAACGGTTTCCTCGGCGTCGATTTCAGCAGCGAGGCTCTGACCGAAGAGGCTTTTCTGCACGCCGGCCACGCTCTCATCGCACGCGGCACGGCAGCCTTCTTACCCACACTCATCACCAGCCAAGAGGGCCGGCTCCACCGCAACCTGACCGTGATCGCAAAAGCGCTCAAAAACGATGCGACGCTCGCCCGGCACGTACCGGGCATCCATCTGGAGGGCCCGTTCATTTCGAAAGAGCCAGGTGCCGTCGGCGCACATGACCCCGCCGCCGCACAGGCACCGGACCTTGGCCTGTTCGACCGCCTCTACGCAGGGTCAGAGGGCCGGCTGCGGCTGCTCACGCTCGCGGCAGAACTTCCCGGCGCGGCAGAACTCACGCGTCACGCGGTCAAGCGCGGCGTGACGGTTTCATGCGGCCACCAGCTCGCCGGACCGGCCGACCTCGCCCGCTTGGCCGAGGCCGGTGCCACGGCGCTCACACATCTGGGCAACGGCATGCCAAACCTCGTTCACCGCCACAACAACCCGCTGCTCGCGGGTCTCGCCGAAGAGCGAATGAAGATCCTGTTCATTGCGGACGGACACCATCTTCCGCACCACGTTCTCAAGGTTCTGGCGCGTGCCGCAGGCCCGGCTCGTCTCATCGCCACCTCCGACGCCTCGCCTGCGGCAGGCCTGCCACCCGGCACCTACAATGTCCTCGGCAATACCGCCGTGCTCGAACCGAGCGGCAAGCTTCACAACCCGGAGAAGCAGTGCCTGGTTGGCTCTTCCGCCACCCTGCTCCACTGCATGAATATACTGCACGGCCTGGGCCTGTTCACAATGGAGGATCTTTTGCGTATCGGGTTCCACAATCCGCTCGCGCTCATTGGCCTCGCCCCGCAGGGAGTTCCCTCCTGCCGATACACGCTCGTTTTTTCTCCTGAACGCGGCTTTGCGCTCGCTTAAGGACCCCTGGACAGTTGGACGCATCCGTAATTCTCATTTTTAAAGAACGCACCATGCGGTATAATGTGCCTCATGAAACGACTCGTCCTCTTTGCGTGTGCGTTGGCAGCGGCCGTTGCGCTGAATGGGGATGACTCGCCGACGATGGACCTCATCGCTGGCTGGGGCTGGTCACCGTTTTACTATGATCGCTACCCCTGCGGGTACGGCCCGTATCGACACAGCTATCCCTATGCAGGCCTTGGTGTTCCTTTGAACCCATGGAGCGCATCCACTCCCTACGTATATTACGACTACGCGCCTTTTTGGGGCTATGAAACCGGCGTTCGGATCAGTTTGAAAGACAAGCGACTCGCTCCCGCACTTTCCGAAGGCCTGTTGCAACCGCTTCCCGGTTCAGCACCCACGGAACTCCGCGACCCGAACCGCGAACAGCATTGGCGGACCGACCTTGAAACGCTTTTTGGCCGCGACACAGACTCTAAGAACGCGGCACCTACCAACGCCACGCCCAAACGTTTAACGTTGCCCTACCCCAAATAGGCACCCTGTTCACGCAGCGTCTTCTGGATATCGGCGACCGGCACATCGCGAGGACGCGCGCCCGCCTTGACCGCCAGCGCCGCAGCAACGCCTGCCGCATGGCCCGTCACGATGCAGACCGGAATCAGTCGCGCGCGATCAATCAAATCAGCCGCGCACGAGATGCAGCGTCCTGCAACAATCACGTTGTCCACGCTCTTCGGCAGCAGCGCCCCATACGGGATTGCAAAGGCCGGTTTCTTCAGGGCGTCGTCCCCTGAGAAGGCCACGGCATCCGCGAACACCTGCCCCGCAACCGCCCCCTTTTTGTCGATGCGCGCCACACCTTCCAACAGGCGAGTCGCACGCACACCGAGTTGAGAGGCGGTCTGAAGCAGGAAGAGCTCTTCGCACCCCGGCGTCTTGCGTAGTTTTTCGACGTAGTTCCAAGCCGATTTGCGATGCATCATCTCAATTCGAGACAGGTCACGCACGTCTAAACCGTTGCCCTTCGGCCCCAGATTATTCACCCAGCGCGTTGATTTAAGCGGTTCCAGAGAACCCAGATTCAACTTCGCCTCTTTCGGCACTTTCGCATGGTCGATGCGGTCAAAATTTCCAAGCCGGTAAACGGTGCCGATCGCATGAGAGATCTGAGTGTAGGTCGCGCCCGCCTGATGGAACACGTCGCCATCGCCAGTGGCATCCACCACCACTTTTGCCAAAATCGCCTTACGGCCCTCCTTGCTTTCGAAGACCACGCCCTGCACCGCATTACCGTTTTGGATGACATCCACGCCCCAGCTGTGGAAAAACATGTCCACTTTAGCCTCTTGGACCATGTCGTCCATCAGCACCTTGGCGGCCTCGGGGTCAACCGTGGGCTGATAGACCTTCGGGTCGCGGCAGACGATCGCGCCGGAACCCATCTTTTCCAGCCGTTTGAGAAACTCTTCACAAAGGCCGCGCGTCACCAGTTTGAACTCGCCGTTCGCCTTGTAGCCCGTGCCGATGACAATCAGAACCATGCCGTCCGTGAACAGGCCTCCGAGGCTGCCGTAGCGTTCAACCAGCGCTACCTTCGCGCCAGTCCGTGCCGCTGCCACGGCCGCGGCGAAACCGGCTGGGCCACCGCCCACCACCACCACATCCGCCGTGTGAAAAACCGGCAACTCACGGGCGGGCTGCATCACCTTACCGCCTTCCATAAAGGCGGATGGCCCGTCCTGAGTGGAGGGCTGCACCAGTTTGATATTTTTCGCGAAACCTGACCTTTCAGGATCGCCGTCCGTCGTCTCATCGGCGAAACCGCGGCCCGCCAGTAGCCCCATGCCAGCCGCCGTGCCGCCCAATCCCAGTCTCCGAATCATCTCCCTGCGTGTAAATCCGTTGCTCATCGAACATCCCCTTTCAAACAAATAAGCCATTTGACAGGTTAAAAATAGCATGGAGAATAAAGCCTGTCAACGCATCATCGGTACACGCCGAACGGGCCGCAACGACCAATCCCGGTTCACTCATTTGCGTGCGTCAATCTCGTTGAGCGTGAAGCGCACGCTCACGATGGAATGCTTGCGCGAGTCATCCCAATATTTAATGTAGGTCGTCGCCACAATCGTGCCGTCCGCCAGCAGTTCCACGCCCGGATAGCCGAGATCGAAGAGCTTGTATCCGTGCAACAGCTTGATACGGTATTGGCCGGGTCGGCCCTGCCGGATATCGTCATACGTTCCGACCCATGCCACGAAGTGGCCCTTCGTCGGCGACTCGGGTGCCTGATCACGAAACGCAATCACCAGCCGTCCATCTTTCGTGTAGACGCCCATGTGACGGTCACCCGTCAAGGCCCAAGCCGTGTCTTTCGGGACGCTCCACGTCGCACCCTCATCCTGGCTGAACATCACCAGACTGCACCCCGCATGCGTATTCTCGCGCAGCAATGCACACAGCTCCTTACCGTCCGGAGACCTGAACACAAATGGCTCGCAGGGGTTTTTCCCCGCGACCTTCGCCACCACGCGCGGCTCTGACCAGGTGAATCCCCCGTCTTTTGTGACTGTCGCTACAACTTCCAAGGGTGCCTTGTCCGCACCGCCTGGCCCGCGGTGGTAAAGCCCCAGATACGAGCCGTCCTTCAGCCGTACGATGCTGCTGAAGGTCATCACGCAGCGGAACGCCTCGCCCAGCGGAGGGAACTCCTTCCACGTCTGCCCGTTGTCTTCGCTCATGATGCGCGGCATGGCGTCCGCCCCGCCCCTTTTCCCGCGGACCGCCGAAAAGACCCACAGGCGCTCCTTGCCCTGCGGGTCGGTCATGCGGTAGATGCTGGGGCAGTTCTGGTGCGTCTTGAAGCCCGGGGGCAGCCGATCGTCCAGCCGCGCCCACGTCTTGCCACCGTCGTCGCTGCGTGCCATCGGCCCCGCCGCGCCGCCGTGGTTGATACACCAGACCGCGAAGATGGTTTTGCCATCGGCCAAGGACACCGTCGTGGGATGGCCCTGATACACATTCGTTGTGCCTGCGGCGATGACCGTCTGCCGGTTTGTTTCCCCTGAAATGTCAATGACCCGGAACTTCGCCTCCTCCTGCCACCGCGCCTTCTGGTCCGCCTTGCTCTCCGCACCCTGCGCCATACTCGCGACACAAAGCGCCAACACCCCTACTAAGCCTGTTTTCATCCCGCGTTTTCCTCAATCCTATTATCCGTTCTGTCCGTTTCGTCCACCTCACCGCACCAACACCAGGGTGCCTCGGGTCGGCAACAACGCCCCGACCGTATACAGCCCATCCGCCAAATCGGCCCCATTCAAATCGAACGTCAGCGTATCACCGTCGATCACCGGCGCAACCCCCGTGTCCGCATAAGCCGCTGCTGCGTTCGTGCGCCGCAACAGACGATACTCGGCCTCATCCTCTACCGCACGCCAAGTCATGCCCGCTGCGCTGACATCAAAAGTCAGCCGCACATCCAGCCCGTCCGCGCTGGTCTTGTCGAGATACCACTCGCGCTTCCACCGATACGTCGCGCCCGTCGTCGCTCTACCGCTGTAAACCCATTGGTTCGACACCACGCCATGCCCCGCCAACAGATACTCGCCGTCAAGGGTCAGCGTGCCGTTCAGCGCACCGAACGACAGCCCGGCGGAGGACTCGCTCGCGTCGACCGTTCCCGGAACGGAACCGATCGCCGCGTTCGTGGTGCAGCCGATGCCGACCACGTCGAGATCGCAATCTCCGGCAGTGGACTCCTTGCCGGCGTAGAGATCGTTTGCCACCAGTGCGCCGCCGTAGCGCGCCGCCAGATGATTCTGGACGATCACTCGCTCGGCATCGTTCAGCGTCCGGTTGTAGATACGCAGTTCCGCAATGTCGCCTATAAAATTGCCGATCGTCGCCCCGTCCGACAACATGTGCCCGATTTTTAGTTTTCCAGCTACGGGTGCCACCTGCGTGCCGGTCTTCTGCTCCTCCACGGCACCGTTCAGCCGAGCGCTCAGCGCGTAGGTGCTGCTGAGGCGCTGCCGCGAATAGTCCGCCAATTGAAAGACGTTTTGAGTCACATCGTTCATTTGACACTGATACAAACCATTGTTGCTATTGAACATGTGACAACGCAGCGGATAGTACGGTGCCGTACCGGTAAAGAATCCGCCGAACCGACAGGTATCCTGATCGGTTCCGAACAGGCCGCAGTTCGATCGAGACGCGCCCGTGGGGTTAAACACCACAAACCAGCTCACGTCAAAAGCCACACCAAAATCAGTCGTCGCGGAAGAGGCTAAACGGGCATTCCCGTCGAAATGGACCACCGGCTCGTAAATGCCCGGCGCACGTTGTACCCCACTTGCGACCCACTGCGGTGCGCCGACG
>JBBRJN010000080.1:0-9614 GCA_038219365.1 Kiritimatiellia bacterium
TACGAGTGCGGGCCGTTGGCGCGCATGTGGGTCAACGGCGATTACACCAACGGCGTTTCGGTGATGGACCGCATCCGTGCTCGTGCGTTTGAGGCGCAGAAGATCGCCAACGCGATGAAGCGGTGGCACGCCGAGGTTCTGGCGGGCGACGTGACCGTCAGCGAGGACTGGCCTTCGCCTGCTCCCTCTAACGTTTCCGGCATGGGCCTCACCGAAGCCCCTCGCGGTGCCTTGGGCCACTGGCTCAGCATCGGCGAGGCTGGAAAAATTTCCCGGTATCAGGTCATCACCCCGACGTGTTGGACTATTTCTCCGAGCGATGGGGCCAACCAGTCCGGTCCGCTCGAACAGGCGCTGCTCGGCACACCGGTCGCCAATGTGGCCAATTCGGTCGAAGCGTTGCGCATCATACACTCTGTGGACCCGTGTCTCGACTGCGCCACACACGTCATGTACGCGGGAGAGGCCCGGACAAAAGTTTCTTAAGATAGGCGGTAGAGCATGAGTGAAAAAATCGTCATCATGGGTGTCGGGAATTGGCTGCTGACTGACGATGGAGTGGGTGTCCACGCCGCCCAGGCGCTTGCCTTGGACCCGCCGCCCGGCTCGGTGGTCGTCGACGCAGGCACTGACGCGCTGTCAGCCCTTCCCTTTTTTGAGCAGGCGGAACGGATGCTGATCATCGACGCCGTGCGCGCCGGCGGCCTCCCGGGCACCATCCGCCGCTTCACGGAGAACGAACTCGCGCAGCAACAGAGCCTGACCACCGTCCATGCGGTCAACCTGCTCGTCAGCCGCTACCTGATGGCACCCGGTGCCGCTTGGCCTGCGATCCTGGTCCTTGGCGTCGAGCCGGACGTCCTGGATTACGGCATGGAACTCTCGCCAGCCGTTGCCGCCGCCCTGCCCACGGTCACCCGCCTGAGCCGGGAGATCGTTGAATCTTGGAGACTTGAAATGCGTCACCCCTAACCCCGAGGGTCATCATGAAAAATAACAACCCGATAGTCGCGCTTCTTCTCGCAACGGCCGTCCTGACCGGACTGACGATGACCGCCCGTGCCCAGACGGACGGCACGGCGACCTTTACCGTATCGACCGTCAATTATAACGGCAGCTACGACCCGAAGCACGTTGCCGCCGTATGGGTGGTCAATAGCAGCGGTGCTTTCGTCAAGACGCTCTGCCGCCACGCGGGAACACGCGTTGGCTACCTTTATAAGCACAATGCCGACCGCGCAGGCTACGCGGGAATTGACGGCACGACCAGCGCCACCATATCAACACAGCCCCAAACGCATACGGAGACGTGGAATTGCCGCGGCACCGACGGTTTGGTTGTTCCGGACGGCACCTACTATATCCGCGTTGAGTATACCAGCAGTAACGCGCAAGGCCCCTATATGGCGAGTAACTGCCAGTTCGTCAAAGGCCCGACAGCAGTCACCACCTCCTTCCCGAATTTCAGTAATGCAAGTGGGCAGTTCACCGGCATGTCGCTGACCTACACGCCCTACAACGAGGTGGCTGTCACGGGGCTCACTCCCAGCTCGGGGACCGTGAACTCCAATGTCGCCGTCGTGGTTACGGTTGCGAACCAGACGCAGAACACGCTGTCCTTCAACGTGGCGCTCAGTAACCTTACCTCAGGAACGCTGATCGGCACGTTGCCGGTCAACTCGCTCGCCGGCAGCGCTTCCACCAGCCTGACGTTCAATTGGAGCACAACCGGTCTTTCTGCCGCCCCTTACCAGATCCAAGCCGTCGCTTCCAAACTGCCCACCGAGACGAACGTCGGGAACAACGTTCTCACAACAACCATCACGCTCTCCTCGCAGACCGCCGCTGACATCTCCGTTACAGGCCTCGCCCCTTCAGACGGTGTCATCAACGGCACCGTACCCTTGCGGGTGACCGTGGCCAATAAAGTGGCCAGCGCAACCGGGCCGTTCATGGTCGTGGTCTCGAACCTGACCGCAGCAACCTCCCTCACAAGCTCTTCGAACGCGTGGCGCGTCGCCGCGAGCGACAACGATGCGGAGGAAAATTTGACAACCCACGCGGTCAGCCTGACGAGCACCGATCTCGAACTCGTCGTCGATACCGTCAGCCAGGCGGTCGGCATCCGCTTCCCGGAGCTGGCGATTCCCAAGAACGCCGCGATCAGTTCGGCCTTCATCCAGTTCACCGACAAGACCTTGGACAACCTCAACACCGATCCGATCGCCCTGACCATCCGCGGCCAGGCCGCCGACACGGCCGCCATCTTCGCAGCAACGGCCTCCAATATTTCCTCGCGCCCCGACACGGCCGCCTCCGTCGCCTGGGTGCCGCCCACCTGGGCCGACTCCGCCGCCGGCTCCGACCAGCGCACGCCTGACCTGAAGAGCATCCTCCAAGAGATCGTCAACCGCTCCGGATGGACCAGCGGGAACGCCATGGCCTTCAAGATCACCGGCTCCGGCTCTCGCCGCGCCTGGTCTTATGACGGCAGCGCCCCGAACGCCCCCCAGTTGATCGTCCAATGGATGGCGGCATCCTCCCTCATCGCCACACAGCAGGTTGCCAACCTCGCCGCGCTCGCCACAACCAACCTGACTTTCTCGTGGAATACGGCCGGTGTCACCGCGGGGGTCTACCAGGTCAGCGCCCTCGCCGGACCGCTTGCCACTGAGACCTTCATCGCCGACAACACCTTGGTCAGCGGCATTGCGCTGCGCGAAGCCTTCCACGATGTGGCCGTAAATTCCATCCTTCTCGCACTGATTGTTCCCCCGAACGTCGTCACCAATGTCATCATCGCCGTCACAAACCGTGGCGATGTCAGCGAGACCTTCACCCACACGCTGCGAGACCTCGCCGCACAGACGCCCGTCATCAACACGCGCGTCATTACCAATTTGGCCGCTTATGCCGGCACGAATCTTGTCGTGGCGTGGAACACCGCGACGAACGCGGGCTTTAGCCTGGGCTATCACACCCTTCAGGCGGACATCGCTCCCGTGCCGGGAGAAACCAGCCTGCTGAACAATACCAACACACTTTCGGTCATTGTGGCCAGCGGCATGACCACCAATGCGCTAGTCGCCAAAAGTTCGGTTTGGAAGGTTCTGGACAAGGGCCTTGATATCTCCAAAGCCCCGTGGCAGACCTCCAGCTATTACGACGGCTTCTGGACCTCCGGTTCCGCACCTCTGGGCTACGGTCTCGTGAATATCGCGACGACCCTCGGGTATGGCGGGGTCACCTCCAACCGCTACACGACCACCTATTTCCGCCGTGAGTTCACGATGGACTTTGCGCCTCTGTCGATCACCGGCCGCTTGATGCGGACGCACGGTGTGATCCTCTACCTCAATGGCACCGAGATCGCTCGGCAGAATATGCCCGCAGGTGCGGCGACCTATTCGACGCTCGCCTCTGGGATCGTGACCGGCTCGAGCGCCACAAACTATTTCGGCTTTGCCATCGCCCCCAGCAATGTCGTGGTCGGCCGCAATCTGCTGACCGCCGAGCTGCACCTCGCGGCTGTCACCAATACGACGGCGGGGTTCGCCCTGGAACTCAGCACCGTCACGCCCACGATCCCGCTCCAGCCCCGCGTGGCCGTCGTCGCGGTCGAGCCCGAGGGAACGGTGCAGTCGGGTGACACGCTCGGCATCTCCGTGGAACTCGTTAACAACGGCAACGCCGCCACCAGCGCCCTCGTTCTGATCAGGGACGCGGTTACTGGAGCGATACTGGCCTCCCAAACCGTCACACTCCTGGTGCCGGGCGAAGGGACAAGCGTTCGGCTGACGTGGCCAACCTATGGCGCGTCGGCAGGTGCACACACGCTACAGGCTGTCACGGTCATTAACGGCGTGACAAACCTCGCAGACATGGCGTCCGCGCCCATTACCCTCGCCGCCTCCGATTTCTCGTCGCGCAAGGTGGCTGCCTCAGGTTCCATCGGCGGGCGCTGCTCCGCCGTGGCCGTCTCGGGACGCTACGTCTACCTCGGTTGCGGCGCGACGCTCGAGGCGTGGGATGCGCTCAACCCCGCCGCTCCGGTGCGCCTCGGTGCGCTCCGTCTGCCCGGCATCATCGAGAGTCTTGCGGCCTCGAACAGCTGGGTGTATGCCGCGGCCGGGTCAGCCGGCATCCAGATCATCGACGCCTCCGCGCCCACGCAATTGCTCCACCGCGCCACCTTCGACAGCTCCGGCTTCGCCCGCCGCATCAGCCTTGCTGGAACACTGCTCTATGTGGCCGATGCGCTCGGCGGCGTGCGGGTCCTGAATGTGTCCGCGCCGGCCTCGCCGACGTTGGCGGGTGCCTATCAGACCGCCGGCCCTGCCCAGGCGCTCGCCTATGCCTCGCCCCGCCTGCTGGTGCTCGATGGCTACAACGGGCTGCAGAACCTCCACGCGGCCAATCCCGCCGCGATGACGGTCACCGGAAGCGTGAGCCAGCTGACCGCCGGATTGGCGGTGACCGCGGTTTCGGGCGCGGCGCTGGTCGCCGATGCCAACGGACGGGTCTACCGGATCAACACCTCTGTGCCGGCCACGCCAACGGTCGTGACGAACGCGCTGCTGTCTGGTGCTGGACGCGGTCTGGCAGTTTCCGCCTCGGGAACGGCGCTCTATGTGGCAGCCGGTTCCGCCGGGCTGCTGACCTTGGACGCGACGACACTGTCGCTCCAGTCCACGACAGCCGTCGGCGATGAGGCGTATGATGTCGCTGTTGCGGGCACGACGCTCTACGTCGCAGCCGGCTTTGCCGGTTGCCGCTCGCTGAACATCGTTACGCCGCTCGCACCCGTGCCGCTGGCGGTCTACGCGACCGGCGCGCGGGCGGTCGACGCGGCGGCATCAGGCTCGACGCTCGTCGTTGCGGCGGACGAGGGCGGCTTGCAGGTGCACAGCCTGCAGAATCTGGCCCTGCCGTCACGGCTGGCGACCATCACCTCCGTCACCAACTCGCGCTGTGTCGAGGTCGTCTATCCTTTCGCCTATGTGGGAGACGGGCTCTATGGCCTTAAGATCTTCAACATCGCCAACCCCGCAGCGCCGATACTGGTCGGCACACACCCCGTCAGCGCGCTCTCGCACATCCGCCGTATTGCGCTCTCGGGGTCGCGCGCTGTGCTCACGGATGGCCGTGTGTTGCAGCTGCTCTCCGTGGCCAATCCCGCCGCGCCAGTCCTGCTTGCGACCGTGACCAACACGCCCGGCAGTTTTGTGTTCGACGTGGCTGCTCTCGGCAACCAGGCCTACGCCGCTTGCGGGAACGCGGGCCTGCGCATCTACGGACTGGACAACGGGCTGGCTCTCGGCAACACCTATGCCACGCCCGGGCCCGCCACCGGTGTGACGGGCGTCAGCAACCTGCTGCACGTCGCCTGCGGACCCAGCGGCTGGGTGACCCTCAGCATCGCCGTCAGCCCCGTCAACCCTGTGCTGGTCAAAGCCTCTGCCACCGGCACGGCCTTCGGTACGGCCTCTGCCGGGCAGTTGGTCTACCTCACGGATGGCGCACACGCGGGACGGGCTTTGAACGTCAGTGCTCCGCTCACCCCTGTGGCGGTCACCAACTTCCCGAACCTGACACAGGCGCTGCGCGTGCGTGCTGTGCGCGGTTTGCTGCTGACGGCCGAAGATGAAGCCGGTATGGCTATCCTGAACGCCAGCCCCGGCGACATCAACCTGAACGGCATCCCCGACAGTTGGGAGCAGCAGATCGTGGACGCCAGCGTACAAACCAATGGCCCCGTGCGCTCGGTTCTGGACGTGGATATGCAAACGGTCGGGCCGAATCGTTTCACGTACTACCAGAGCTATCTGGCTGGCCTGACGCCGACAGACCCGAACTCGGTTTTGGCCATCAGCGCCGTTACGCCGCTGCCGAACTCAGGCGGACAGCTCGTGATCCAGTGGTACAGCGTGCCCGGCAAACGCTACACGCTTTACAAGAGCACGGACTTGACAGCGCAGTTCACAGCGATCCCTGCCGCCACCGGCATCGTCGCTGCGGGTGCCACGGCAAGCTACACGGACACCGTGACGACCGGACGCGCGTTCTACATGGTTGTGGTGACCCCATAACATAGGCGAAAATAAAGAAAGAGGCAGAGGTCTATGAGACCCTGCCTCTTTCCTTTTTTGGTTACTGGCCGTAGACTTCGAGTTCGCTGAGCTGTGCCGCGTTGGGATAAGCGGGGTTTGCGTTTTTGCGGAACACGAAGCGCACCGTGTCGGTCTCGACGGGATCAAAGGTGATGTTGGCTGCTTGCGCCTCGCTGTTCGTGTCGGTCGTGAAGACCGTTTTGTACTCCGCACCTTTTTTGACCTGAATGTCGAACTGCGTGGCGTAACCGGCGGGGTCGGCGAAGCGGGCGATCACGCGGGCCACTTTGGCGGGCTTGGTTAGTTTCACTTCAGCCCAGTGCGGAAGGGGCGTCAGGGCCGAGTGCCAGCGTGATTGATCCAGTGCGGAGTAGGAGAAGGGCAAGCCGTCGGTAAGACGTGCGGTGCACCCCTTCGAGCGCTCCAGTTCACTGTCGGTGGCTGCGGTCGCGCCGCGCGACGCGAGGGCTAGGTTGTCGCCGTACGAGGGAGCGGCCGACGCGGGTTTCATTTTCAAGTCGGCGAGCCGCTCTTCATCAGAAAGCTGCTCGGTCATGCGGTTCTCGAAGAGCATCGGGCCGCCCCACTTGCCGGTCGTCACAAGGTCAAGGTCGCCGTCGCCATCAATGTCCACGGGAACGATGTTGAGGCCAGCGCCGATGCCCTCGTCATAGGTGATGACGTGCTTGCGGAATTCCGGGTTCGGGCCGGGGGTGAAACGATAGTAGAAGATACACTGCTTGCCGAGCTCGTCGGGGTCGTTGCCGTTATGGGCCATGAAGCGCTTGCCGCTGATAATCTCCTTGTTGCCGTCGTTGTCGATGTCTGCGAAGGCGAGGTAGTGGGGTTGCGACCAGGTGTCGTCGATCACGTGGGGGAGCCACGACATCGCGCCTGCGGCGTCGCGCTTCTGCTCGTACCAGAAGATGCCGTATTTGTGGGCGGTGCTGACGATGATGTCGTTAAGCCCGTCTTTGTTCACGTCAAAGACGATGATGTTGGAGGTGTGGTCAACCTTGCCGTCTTTGGTTCCCAAGGCGATGGGGTGCTCGATCCAGGTGCCGTTGCGGATATCTTTGGGAGCTTCGAACCAAACGTCGGGACGGATAATGTCGGGGCGGCCGTCGCCGTTGAGGTCGCCGCAGCCTGCGCCGAGAACATTCTGCTTCTCGGAGACGGTGTGGCGCACGAGCGTTGGCGCTCCGTTGGTGCCTTTGCCCATTTCGTACCAGACCGTGATGTGCGACTGCGGCAGGAACTCAAGGGCCTTGCCGTCGCCGTCGATGTCTTCGAGCGTGCCGGTTTCATGGTTGCCCAAGGGGTCGATCACATGCGCCGGCCAGAGGCCCGGCCTGCCGCACGTGTTTTCAAACCAGTAGGAGGTTTTGTTGAACCAGCCGCCGGAGACGATATCGGGCTTGCCGTCTTTGTTCACGTCGAGGACGAGGTTACAGAAGTCATCGGCGTAACCTTTGCCATCCTCGGTGACGTTCGAGCTGATGTCGCGGATCTGGACGGGCTTCCAGTCCGGCGCGAGGTAAAGGAAGGCGCCTGCGGCGATGTCGGGCTTGCCGTCGCCGTTGAAGTCCGCGACACAGCAGGCTTCGGAGCGGACGCTTCCCAGGCGGTGCGGGATGAAAGTGAGCGGCGTCAGCAGCGAACCGGGGGCCTTGTCGGGGAGGTTGACAGGTGTGTGAAGCGCGATGACCCTGAGCGCTTTCAGGGCCTCGCCTTTGAGAGCCTCATCGGCAAGGCGCTGCTGGAGCAGGAGGGCGGTCTCGGGCGTGGGAACCGTGCGCCATGCGGCGGTGGCGAGAAGCTTTTCCTCCGTGCGAGTGGCGAGTGCTTCGGCCTGTTTCAGCATGGCCGTGCGTAAGGTCATGTCTGGCTCTTTCTCGATCAGGCGGATATAGCCGCGCAGAGCGAGAACGCGCAGGCTGTTATTCGGATGGGTCTTGACCTGTTCAAGAAGCGTGGAGGCAGCAGGCAGCCCCTTCCAGTCGGCAAGGACGCGCAGGGCGTCCTCCGCCACGTCGGCGTCGGGATCTTTTAGCGCGGCCTGGATAAGGGCCAGCCCGGCCGGAGCGCCCGCGATACCGAGACCTTGAAGGAAGGCCCGGCGCGTTTCGGGATTGGCGGTCGGCAGGGTGGCTGCGATGGCGCTGGTGGCGGCGGCGGGATAGCGGCGAGCGAGAACGGAGAGCGCTTTCTCCGCGGCGCGCTTTTCTTTCGCGTCGGTGGCCTTGCACGCGGCTGTGACGAGGTCGGAGAGCTGCTTCTCATCGGCGAGTTCAGTGAGCGCCTGGAAGGTAGCGGTACGTACGGCGGGATCGGCATCGGCGAGGTAGGGGACCAGCTTGGGTGCTGCTCCCTCAGATTTGCGGAACGTGACTGCGCTGATAAGGCGTGTGCGGGCTTGGGTGTTGCCGTCATGCTTGCCGAGCGCGCGCACGAGACGGGCATCGGTCTTGGGGTCGGCAAGTTTGATAAGGCTCATACGTGCGGCGTCGGCGAGAGCGGCATCCGAGTGCCCGAGCAGGGCAATCAGCGCGGGGGCGTCATCGGCGGTGCCGAGATCCCCGAGGCCGGCGGCGGCCACGAGGCGCGTGGGGGTGTCCGCATCGTTTTCCAGCGCGGCACGCAGAAGGGGGGCCCCGGCTTTATTCTTGGAGGCGACAAGGGCGTCGGCGAGTGCAAGGCGGCTTTCGGCGGGCAGGGCACTCATCAGTTTCGGGCCTTGCTTCGCCAATGATCGTTCCGGAAGTTGCGAGGCGAGGCGGGCCGCGGTGCCACGCCAGACCGGTGACGGATGGGAGAGACCTTCGGTCAACAGCGCGACCGCGTTCGCTGTGTCGGTGCGGACTAATCCCGCGAAGGCGGCCAAGCGGACAGGGTCGGCCAGGCTGGAGCGATAGAGGCGCGTGTAGAGGGGCATGGCCTGTTTGGACTCGCCGCGGGCGATCAGCGTTTCGGCAGCCGCGAGTGTGGCGTCGGCGGCAGCGGCGTCGGCTGGAGCAGCGGCGAGGGCGGCGAGCGCACCGGGCGTGGCGATGCGTCCGATATAGTTCAGGGCGGCAGAGTGGACCGGTTCGGGCTGGGCGATCAGCGTGAGGGCCTGCTTTTCTGCTTTGGTGTCGGCCCGGTGGGCCAAGGCGTCGAGCAGGCCTGCCTGCTCGCGCCCGGTCGTGGTGGCGAGCGCGGCGCACAGGGCGGCGTCGGCTTCGGGGAGCCGTAACGCCTCTAAAAGGAAGCAGGCATTGTCGAACGTTTCGGGTTTGGCGAGTTGGGCCGCGAGTTGGGGAATGGCGGCGGGTGTGGCGGAGGTGAGCAGGGCTTGGCGAGCCGCGTCCTTTTCGCTTACCGAGCCGGTTGCGAGGGTCTGGAGAAGCGCCGCCTCATCCGCGAAGAGGGACGAGGATGCGAAGAGGAGTGAGAAGGAGAATAACCGGAGTTTGCCGATTGCCGATTGCCGATTGCTGATGATGTGTTGCGTGTGCATGGGGG
>JBBRJN010000081.1:0-9597 GCA_038219365.1 Kiritimatiellia bacterium
GATAAGCCGCCAATGAGGCCGCTGGTGCAGCCAGCAGCGCCTCAACCTCCTTGACACCCAAAATGGTAGGCAGTTGCCGTCCAAGGCGTGGCCCGCTCAGCCCGGCGAACGGATTGGCGGCGACGCACCCTTCGCGTTCAAGGTAACGGTAAAAGGCACGCACCGAAGAAAGTTTTCGGCGCGTGGTCCGGG
Organism: Kiritimatiellia bacterium; assembly: GCA_038219365.1. Lineage (GTDB taxonomy): Bacteria > Verrucomicrobiota > Kiritimatiellia > RFP12 > UBA1067 > JAHFSX01. The sequence continues at coordinate 193 of JBBRJN010000081.1, forward strand.
GCGTCCACCCGTTGCGGTGGAACGCCACCAGAAAGGCGCGCGACTGATCGCGCTGCGCAAGTTCCCAGCGAAACGGCGGCTTCACCGAAGGCTCCGGCCACACGAACGCCGCGAACTGGCCGATGTCCTGCACATAGCCGGACACCGTGTGCTCGGAGGCGTTACGCTCGGCACGCAGATACGTCACAAAACGCATCACGCCTCCGTCGATCGCCGCATCGCAGCGGTTGGGCAGCGGCACCGGCGGGGTGCCTTCCATCCGCACCTCCATCACCGTAAAGCCGTCCTCGTCCTTTTCCATGCAGCCGACCTCTACGCTTTCGCCTCTTCTTTCTCGGCCTTCCCCTTCTTGTTCAGCCCAAGCTGATCCGCATACCGGTCAAACTCGGGGATCTGGCTCTTGTAGCGAAAGACCATGCGCTTCATGGCGTAGCGCTGCCGCGGCGAAAGCGATTTTTTGCGGTTATACTGATCGGACAGACTGGTGAAAAAGACCTTGTCATCAAAGGTCATCTTACCGCGCGCCACAGGCTCCTGCCATTGGCTCACCTGGCCCAGCATCTCCATCAGCAAGGGGCTTTCAGTGTCGGGAGCCGAGTCCGCTTCGGTCGTCGTCAACTGCAAGGATTGCTTGATCTCCTCAAAATTCTCCAGCTGCGCCGCGTTCTGCGTGATGATCCGGTCAATTGCCGCAAGCTGCTTTTCGCTGAGCTTCCTCCCGCTCTCGGACTGCTGCCGCAACGACGCGACGAACGTTTCCTGGCTCTCGGAAAGCTGCACGTTCTTGAGCACGTCGAAGCGCCGCATCGAATCCTCGTTGCTGGGCGCCGCGTTGTCGCTGGCGATCACCTCTTGGAAACCCAAACCGACCAAGGCCGCCTCCGCATCAGGGATCTGACCGCGATACCGGATGGCGATCTTGGCGAGCGCTATAAGCTGCTTGTCCGAAACAGCCTTCTCACCCTTCTCGATCTGCTCGCGCACGGACGTGACAAACCGCTCGTCGCTGTACGTGCGTTTGCTGTTGCCCCGCTGCACTTCCGGAGCCCACCCCGTGACCTGCTCAAGCAACACCAGCATGGCCGCGACCTTAGCCGCGTCGGCAGGCGGCTCTTTGGCCAGTTCCATCCAGTTCTTGAACCGCTTGAAAAAGTCTTCCATCATCTGCGTCCACTCGATGCCGCCCTCCTCGATCTGATCGAGGCTCTCCTCCATCTTGGCGGTAAAGCCGACGTCGAACAGCTGCGCAAGCTTGTCCACCAGCAGATCGTTCACCTCCAGCCCAAGCGCGGTCGGAGCCAGCTGCCGTTTCTCACGTGAGGTGTAGTCACGCGAGTTGAGGGTTTCGATGATCGACGCATAGGTCGACGGGCGACCGACACCGTTCGCTTCCAAGGCACGGATCAGCGACGCCTCGCTGAAGCGCGCGGGCGGCTTGGTCTCTTTGCGCTCGCTCAGCCAGCCGAGTGCGATCAGGGGGTCGCCCGCCGCCAGCGGCGGAAGCCGGTCCACCTCATCCACCTCCTCGTCACCCTCGTCCTCTTCCGGCTTTTTCTTGCGGATATCGAGCGCCATGACCTTCAGGAAGCCGTCAAACAAGACCTCGGACGACGAGGCCGAAAACGTGTATGAGTGGGTCATCCCGACTTTAACCGGCTCGATCTCCACGGTCTTTTGCGCGACCTTGGCCGCCGCCATTTGGCTCGCCACAAAACGCTTCCAGATCAGCTCATACAGCTTCAGTGACGGCGCGTCCAACACGCCTCTCAGGCTCTCCGGCGTGCGCGACACTTCCGTGGGGCGGATCGCCTCATGCGCCTCTTGGGCGCTGGCGCGGCTTTTGTAGAAGTTCGGCGTTTCCGGGTAATACGCCGTGCCGTAGGCTTCCTTGATGAACATCCGGGCCGACTCTTGCGCGTCGCGCGCCACGTTCACCGAATCCGTACGCATATAGGTGATCAAACCCACCGGCCCGCCTGAGCCCAGATCCACGCCCTCGTAGAGCTTTTGCGCCAACCCCATCGTGCGGTTAGGCGAGAAGCCGCATAAGTTAGAGGCGGACTGCTGCAGCGTCGAGGTGATAAAAGGCGGCAGCGGGCGCCGCGTGGACTCGCGCAGCCGGACATCCTTGACCTTGAGCGAGCTGCCTTCGAGGTCGGACAGCAGAGCCTGGGCACCGGCTTCGGACCCGACCGAAAGTTTTTCGCCGTCCACCCTCAGCAACTTGACCGGAAAAGGATCGAGCGGTGCGGTCTCGCGCCGCACGTTCGCACCCAGAATCCAATACTCTTCAATCTTGAACGCTTGGATCTGACGCTCGCGTTCGGCCACCAACCGCAACGCCACCGACTGCACGCGCCCCGCGCTCAAGCCGCGCTTGATGCGGCGCCACAGCATCGGGCTCACCATGTAGCCCACGATGCGGTCCAGCACGCGCCGCGCCTGCTGCGCATCCACACGGTGCATGTTGATCGTGCCCGACTGCTCGAAGGCGGCCTTGACCGCACGCGGCGTAATCTCGTTGTACATCACGCGGTGGAAAGGCTTTCCCTTCCCCGCCTCCGCCAGCGTCTCCTGCAGATGCCACGCGATCGCCTCCCCCTCGCGGTCCGGATCAGGCGCGAGGTAGATTTCATCGCAGGTCTTGGCCGCCTTACGCAGCTCAGCGATCACCTTGGCCTTGCCCTTTGAAAAAACATATTTCGGCGTGAAGCCATGCTCGATATCCACGCCCAGCGTACGTTCAGGCAAGTCACGGATGTGCCCGACCGAGGACTTCACCACGTAGCCGGAACCCAGAATCTTCCCAATCGTTTTGGCCTTCGCAGGCGACTCGACAACCACCAGTTTCTTTCCCATTTCAGCTTCCTTAACTCGCACTCAATCCTGTTTGGGGTTTATGTCCCTCTGACGGCGACCCGTTCCAAATCCTGATTCTTAACGACTCACGCCTCGTTCTCATTTCGCCTCGCAACAAGCCCGCCGGGCAAGAGCCTGACCAGCCGTTTGATCTGAAGGCCGACCAGCAGCGCACTCACTTTTCCGGCATCCAGCCCACTTTTACGCACCAACATATCGACGGGGGAACCTTCCACATCGACCTGAGCCATCACCGCCCGCTCATCAGGCGTCAAAACCGCAGCGGGCCGTTTCTCCGCCGACGCCGACCGCTGCACGCCTGCCAGCAAATCCTGCAACTCCTCGATCACCTCTTCCACCGTGGTCACCAGCCGGGCACCTTCGCGCAGCAGCTTGTGGCAGCCCTGCGAGGCCGGCGAATCAACCCGCCCCGGCACCGCCATCACGGTCCGGTTTTGATCCAGCGCCTGCCCCACCGTGATCATCGTGCCGCTGTTCAGCGGAGCCTCCACCACCAGCACGCCTTTGCACAATCCGCTGACGATCCGGTTGCGCATCGGGAACGTCTGCCGGTCGGGCTGCCTCCCGAACGGATACTCGGAGATCACCGCACCGCCGCAATTGATCATGTCGCGCGCCAGCCCCGCGTTCTCTTTGGGAAAGAGGCAGTCCAGCGCACCGCCGAGAACCGCCACCGTACGTCCCTTGGCCTGAACCGCACCGGCGTGTGCTTCGGTGTCGATCCCGTACGCGAGCCCGCTGACGACCACATAGCCCGCACAGGCCAACTGGAAGCCGAACCGCCGCGCCGTTTCCCGCCCGTACACCGTCGGGTGCCGCGTGCCGATCAGCGCGACTGCTGGCGCGTCCAACGCCGCCACCGACCCGGCCACGTAAAGCACCAGCGGCGGATCAGCGATCTGCTTCAGCAACCCGGGATACCCGTCGTCGGCCCACGTCACCAGCTTAACGCCCTTTTTCACGGCCCGCTCCAGTTCATCGTCAGCCCGTGCACCTTTCAAATCGACAAAGAACTGATGCGCCTTTTCAGTGCCGACACCCTGCACGCTCAGCAGATCCCTTTCGGAGGCCTCGAAAACCGCGGCAAGCGAACCGAACCGCTCGGCCATCCGCTTCGCGGTAATGGCTCCTAAGCCGGTTACCCGGTTCATCGCTATTAAGGCCTCTCGCTCTGTCACGGCTCCCCCATTTCGCAAACTTACGCCGCCCGCCCGTTTCGGAAACAGGTGTGGTAAATAGCATATATGACCGTTTCTGACAAGCCGCCGACGCAATCAATCTTTTCTTTCTATATCGCAACCTGCTAGGAGGCAATGCTTTAAGTTGACACAAGCAAACACCGGAATTATATCGTGGACGATGCCCACAACTCAACTTGCTTACCACGAAGGTCAAGAGGCGCATACCCTTGCCGGGGCCGGCGGAAGACGCGGGTATCCGTCCCCACTGGACGCGGCCACACACGTCTGGAACACGGGACGCCGCCGCAGGAAAGGTGCAACGCCGGGGCCACCCAGGGACTTGACTAATTTCAGTGTCGTTTTCAGTTTACGCAACGGGGAGCTTTTGACTGATGGCTCGCCTCATTCCCTGCACCGACACTGAGCCATCATCGTGCACAGAGACAATCGCATACGCATTGTTCTCTGGACCTGAACCGTCGATGACCGCCTTCAAGGTATAATAATGGAGACCGTTTACTTGTCGATAGGAGCCCGCATGATGGTGGCCTTGAAAAACGGCCAGCACGCGTTGCGAATGCTCCAGCACGCTGCGCACGTCGGCCGCGTTACGCACGTAAACGGGACCTTCGTCAGCATCCAATAATTGGTGGACGAACACGATTGTCGGAAAAGAAGTGGACGCCAAGTCTTTCGATAGCCATTGTAATTGGCTGGCTGGCACAACCGCTTCGCGCCAATCAAAATTACCTGAGTCGTAGCCGGTTCCGTCACTTCGAAAATTGGCGTCTAGGACGACAAAGTGAACGCCACGGACATTGAACGAGTAGTAGGTTTCAGATTTAGGGATTTCGGCATTTTGAATGTGAGCCATAAATTGGGGTTTGGAGATGCAATCCATATCATGGTTGCCTAAGACATGGTAGCGAGGACCTTTAAAAGCGGAAAAGACACGCTCGATTTCTTTGAGAAATGTGAGTGCCTCTGCCGGGGTCGCGCCCTGATCCTTGAAATCTCCCAGTTCAATCAGGAAGTCAACCGCTTGGCGATTCATTTCCCCGACACATTCCTCCAGCTTTTGGTTTGATTCCCGATAATATCTGCCGATCTTGGTCGGGATTTCCGCATAGTGACAGTCGGTTACAATTCCGAATCGCACCCTTATGGCTGTTTTTGGCGCAGCAAATGCACGCCCTGACCACGTGGCCAGCGCGGTTGCGCCGATCCCTTGCATAAAATGACGTTTTGAACACTCGCTTGTCGGCCTCATATTCTGGAGTTCCTTTCTAACGCGGGCTGAACGTGCATGCCCTCCATACGAATTGGGTCGTGACTCCTGTGACGTGGGTCACCAGCGAACCACAAACGGTTCACATTCCCGCGCGGATGATAAACCCCAAGCCAATCATAAACAGCGCAAACATCGCAAGGTTGAGTGTATGGGCCAGTTTGGGAGCGCCCTTGAACTCCTTCCAGATGAAAATGCCCCAAAAGGCTGCCACCAGTGTCGCACCTTGCCCCAAACCATAGGAGATTGCCGGACCCGCCTTGCCGGCGGCCACGAGGTTGATGGCGTTGCCAAGGCCCCAAATCAGGCCACCCAAAATGCCGACAAAGTGAATGGATACGCCGCCCTTAAAATATGCGTTGATCGCAATCGGTCCACCCGCCACCGGCTTTTTCATTGCGATTGTGTTGAACACAAACGTACTCGCAAAAATGCCGCATGCGAAGACAAAGAAGGCCGAATAAGGTGTCATTTTGCCTGCCGCAGGCGCGACAAAATTCATATCCATCGAGGCTGCGATGAACCGGTAGAAGAAGGCCATCAGCACGCCGCAGACAACCGAAAGCACAATGCCCTTCATGGGCACTTTTTTACCACACGATTCTTTCAGCTTGTACGCATAAGCGTTCATGAGGATCGCCACCGCAATCAGCGCCACACCGAGAAACAGCAACACAGGATTACCTTTCGGATCACCCAGATAGTTCACAATGACGCCCAGCACCAAGGCGAGCCCGATGCCGACCGGGAAGGCGACCGACATGCCCGCGATAGAGATTGCCGCCGACAGCAGGATGTTCGCGGCATTGAAAATAATGCCGCCGAGAAACGCGCTGCCGATGTTGCCGGCAGAAGCCTGCTGCAGGTCCGCCACAAAGCTCCGTCCCTGGTCGCCGATACTGCCGAGCGTCAGACCGGACACAATGGAGAAGAGCAACACGCCGAGCACGTAGTCCCAGTAGAACAATTCATAACGCCACGTCTTGCCCGCCAATTTTTGTGTGTTCCCCCAGGAGCCCCAACACACCATCGTCACGACACAAAAGAATACTGCAACCGCATAATTTTCAACGAAGAACATACCAGCCTCCTTGTGGGGCTCAGGCTCTCGACTGCGGGGGCAACGAAACCCCTCTGCCACAGTCACTCACCCTCATCCCCTACCCTCTCGTTTAACCGTTTACCTTTTCCAGCCTATTGTTTATAACCCGCATTCGGCGCGTCTTGGCGCCGATGCCTGCGCTCCCATCCGGGTCACCGACACGGAGGCAGCCTTGGCCGCAAATTCCACGGCCTTTATCAGCGGAAAGCCCTCGGTCAACGCCACCGCCACCGCACCGTTAAACACGTCACCTGCCGCCGTTGTATCCACCGCCTGCACCTTGAAAGCAGGAACCAAGGTCCCCTGGTTTTCACTGTACACAAAAGCGCCTTTCGACCCCAGCGTGATGACGACACGCTTGACCCCCTTGGCGCATAACGCCTTGGCGGCAGCTTCGGCACTGGCCTCATCAGCAACCCGGATACCAGTCAACTGTTCCGCCTCGGTTTCATTCGGCGTGATGGTATCGAGACAGTTGAACAACGCCTCGGGCAACGCGCAGGCAGGTGCGGGGTTCAGTATGACCGGGACGCCTTTGGCGGCCGCCCACTGCGCCGCGCACAAGACGGTCTCAACCGGCGTCTCCAACTGCATCAAAACCAGTCCCGCCTTTTCGATTTCGTTGCGCGCCGCCTCGATATCGCCGGGGGTCAAGAAACCGTTCGCACCGGAGGCGACCGAAATGCAGTTCTCGCCCTTCGCGTCCACCATGATGAGCGCGACGCCTGACGGCTCCGACACATCGGTGAACACATAGTCGGTACAAAGGCCCTCTTTCGCGAAAAGCACCTTCGCCTCGCGCCCGAACAGATCGTCGCCGACTTTGGCGATGAAGACCACCTCGCCGCCGAGACGCGCCGCTGCAACGGCCTGATTCGCGCCCTTGCCCCCGGGGTTCATCAGAAAGTTCCCGCCCAGAATCGTTTCGCCCGGCGCGGGAATCCGCGCGGCCTTGACGACCATGTCGGTGTTGGTACTGCCTAGTACAACGATTCGCTTCATTTGACCTCCAATAAGGTGAATTCGTTTATTCCGCAAACGCCTGTAGCTCTCCGCATGAGGCGAACGCCTGTTTCGGTTTATCCCCGCACGCAGGCATGCCGATGACCCGGACCGCGCGAACGCGCAGCGGCTGTGGCAGCGACAGCGTGAACAATTGCCCCTGAGCCATTCCCTTGCCCTCCGTCGCTGTGGTGTCAGGATAGTCGTTAAGCGTTCCCAAGGTTTCCCAAGCGTCACCGCCCTCACGTTGCACCTGCACGCGCGGCTTGCCCACGAACCAGCCGCCGTCGTGGAAGCTCTTGCCATGCGCAAAGACGATACGCCGAATGGCGACGGGCGCATCGAGCGTCACGCCGAACCAGTCTTCGTCCGCCGCCTTGCCGTCGAATGTGACCGCAAAGCTAAGGCTGTCATCGTCGTTGATCGACTCCGTCCGGTTGCCCACCCGCGACCGGCTCTCGGTTCCGTCGAGCAGCACGTTCGCGCTGGTCCTGCCCTGCAACGGCAGCCAGACTTTGTACCGGCCCCCACTCGCACTCGCGTCGGCGAACGGCACCAAGCCGATGCGGGCTGTCGAACCTCCTCGTCGATTGGACGCTGACACATGAAAGAGTTCCGCTCCCGCCCACCTCTGCCAACCAGCAGGTGCCGGCTCCTGCACCACGTTCAACGCGGCGAGTTCGGAGGATGCCAGCGCCACCACGTTGAAGGGCAATCCAGTTTCAGTCATCAGTGACTCATCCGCCGCCAGCACCAGCGGCCCGTAGCAGAGCGCGGCCTTGCCCTGATTGAGATGATCCCCCAGCACGATGCGCGGCACCAGCTTCAGCCGAAGTTCAACCGCATCGCCAGACTGCCAGGCGCGGCGAACGGTCAGGTACCCGTCCGGACTGACTTGGGCGTCCTTCGGCTCGACACTCCACTCGGTACACCACGCGGGAATGCGAAGCTTCAGCGCAAACGTTTTTTTTTCTTTCAGCTCGACCGTCACGCGGATGCGCCCGTCGGCGGGATAGCGCGTCGCTGTCCGGAGCGTCACAGGCGTGCCGTCATTGAGAGCCACGTTTGCGACTCCTGTATCGAAGAGATTGACCACCACGCCGTCCGCATCGGTCGTCACCGCAAATGTCGGCAGCAGCGCGATGCCGCGCGGCCCGCTGGAAAGGCAGCAGTGGCCGTCAAGCGTGTCACTGTAAGGCTTCACACCCTCCATCTGCACGTAGTAGCCCCACGCACTCCCATCCGGCTTCTGCGCACCGAAGAGCTGATTAAGCACAACGTGCTCAAGCTGCTCGGCGAAGCGCGCCTCACCCGTCAGACGCAGGAGCTGCGCATTGAACTGGAGCCACGTTACGGTGACACACGTCTCGCCGACATTGTTGCGGTTCGGCAAGTCAAAATCATCGTGGAAATGTTCACGGTAGCTCGCCGCGCCGGTGATGTATTGCCGGTGTTCCACAATGTCCTGCCACGCGTTGAGGCAGGCGTCGAGCAGGGCGCGGTCACCCGTGGTCAGGTACAGCTCCAGCGCGCCGTTGAGACACGAGAGCATTTCATACGCCTTCGCGTTGCCCACCTTGTCCACGCGCTTGAGCGTCAGCAGCCTCGAAACGATATGTGGACCGTTCGGCTGCTCCCACGCGCGAAGGATGTACCGGCAAAAAGCGAGATAGCGCGGTTCTCCCGTCAGGCGGTACAGCAGAGCCATCGGCTCCAGCACGCTGGTAGGTGCCATGCCGACGTGCGCACCGCTCGGGATGATATCGCGCTGGCCGGGAGCGTCCCCAAAGGTTGTGCAGAGAAGATCCGCCATGCGGCGACAGGTCGGCAGCGGCGCGAGGTTGCCGGTGTAGCGCATGTAGGTGATCAGCCCGATGAGGTTATACTTGTGCGCCCAGATGTCCCACGCCGTCCAGCGGTTGGCATCGAGATACGTACCCAGGTAGCCATCG